>CAKUKJ010000334.1 GCA_934662525.1 uncultured Coriobacteriales bacterium
ACCTAGGGAACGAAAGACCAGTGGTTCATGCGTCCGAGTATTTCGGCGGAACTCTCGAGAGAGTGATCGACCGGGCGATCAAGGATGCGAAGATCACGGATAGAAATAAGCTTCTCGACATGATCGGCTACCGCAGGCGCCCGGCCAAGACCTTCAGCGCGGCTAGCCCGATCTGCGGGTGTTCGAGGCAGAGCCGGCGCACGTCGCGCTTGTCGATGATGGGCGTGTCCGACGTTCGGAGCAGGCCGCGCGCTATCCAGGCGTCGTATGGCACCCCGTCGCGACCGCCGCGCCTGCCCTCACGCTCCGCCTGCTCAAGGGCGCGCAGGGGAATCCACGCCATGTGCATCGCATAGATCCTCTCGTCGCCGGGCCGCATCATGAGCAGGCACGCGGCCGTGAGGTCGGTCGTGTCCGACGCGTCGACACCCAGGACGGCGTAGGTGAACGTGCCGTCGGCGGGGTCGAACTCCTCGTCGTTGTGAATCTCGCCCCACGTGAGCCACGCCTGGGACTGGTTCTCCACGAGGTTGAAGTCCTTCACGAGCAGCGTGGGGAGAAAGGTCGGGTCGTCCTTGGCCTTGGAGACGTTCTGCCTCAGCGCGTCGATTGACTTGACCGTGCCAAGCCCGGGGTTCGCCTTGATCCAGCAGCTCTCGTCCTGCCATTCCTCGCGGTCGTCGAGCTCGTAGATGAACGGGATGAACCTGTCGGCTTTCTCGCCCGTTGCCTGGCCGTCGAGCCATTTGGTCGCGTACTCGTACTGCGCGTCGAAGATGCCTTGCCTCACGAAGCCATTCGTCGTGATCTCAAGCGTGAGCGGCTGCCTGCGCGCCGACGTGCCTTGGATAACGAGGTCGTACAGGTCGCGGTTGCGCATGGCCGCGAGCTCGTCCACAATGGCCCCGGATATGTCCAGGCCGTCGAGGTGGTTGGTGTTGGCCGAAAGTGCGCGGATCGTGCCCATGTTGATGTCGCAGTACAGGTCGCCCACGCGCTTGCGCACATGACGGGCAAGCTCCGGCGAGGTCTTCACCATGCGCCACGCGTTGTTGAAGCCCTGCGAAGCCTGGTCGTAGGCCGTGGCTACGTTGTACACGGCGGGCGCGCCCTCCTCGTCGTTCACGAGCAGGTCGATTCCCACGCCCGACGCGAGTGCGGTCTTGCCGTTCTTGCGCCCCATCACCCAAAGCACCTCGCGGTACTGTCGCAGGCCCTCGGAGTCGACGAAGCCGAAGATTGCCGAGAGTATCGCGCGCTGGTACAGCTCAAGGCGGAACGGCTGACCCAGGCGGCCCGCAGGCAGGCGGCAGAAGCGCTCGATGAAGCCCACGTGCTTGGCGGCCTTCTTCTCCACGAAGCGAAACGGCCTGTCTGAGTCTGTCGCGTCCATGTCGGCAAGGATGCGCGCCGCGACCTGCTTTGTCTTCTCGCATGCGTTGATTGCCCCACCCAGTACGGCCCCGAAGTACTCGCGTATCGACTGCTCGCACGGCCCCGCCTTCGAGATGCCGCTAGGCATCCCGCGTCTCGGCAAGGAACGCCGTCAGGGCGTCGGATGCGGCTGACTCGCCGGGCATCATGTCGGTGATCTGCTTCACGCCGCGCGAGAACGTCGCAAACAGCTTGTTGTACGCGGCGAAGCCCGGATGTTCCCGCATGCCCGACTGCCCGCCGCCGTTGTCGTAGCTCGTGAAGATGCCCTCGTCCATGAGCGCGGCGCGCGCTTCGTCGAGCTTGACCTTCTGGAAGGCCAGGTTTGCGAGAATCGGCATCGCCGTCGCGCGCTGCCCGTCGGGGATGGCGTCCTTAGTGATGCCCTGTAACCGCTTCAGCTCACTTGCGACCTTGGCCTGGGTGCCCGCGCGGCTGCGGGCGGGCGAACTTTTGGCGGGTTTCGGCGAAATTGGCGTAGTATTGCGCACTTTCTCCTTTTGCACAAGACCACCCCCCTTCTGAAAACCTCTGCACGCAATTTTTTAGCTTCCGGCGTTGGTGCCCTAGATAAGCCCCCCGCTTTGAAAAATGGGGGGCATGGCTAACGCTCTGACCTGGTGTTTCTTTATGTCCTGAAATTGCGTTGCGTTTTGTGTTCAGTCTGTGGCGGAGCTGAGCGCCACTAGGTTGCCCTCGGAGTCGAAAGCAAGCCCCCGCCGTGCCGCACCCTGCCTTGCCCAGCCGTGCGCCTTCTTGTGGCACAGGTCGCACAGGCTCACGAGGTTGGAGAGGTTCGTCGATACGTTCGGGTCATCGACGTTGGCAGGCGTCAGCTCGGTGATGTGGTGCACCATGGTCGCGGGCGTCTCCACGCCCTGACGCAAGCAGTGCTGGCAAAGGTAGCCGTCGCGCTGCAAGGCTTGCTCTCTCGCCTGCTCCCATTCGCTCGAATGGTAGAAGCGGTATGAGAAGCTTTTGGCCATGGCCTACATCCGCCCCGAGTCCATCGGGCTGCGCTCGTTGCGGAAGCATCGGCGCATGCCGCGCCACTCGGGGTGCGGGCGCTTCCGTTTGCGCCGCTTCTTGCGCTTGCCCAGGGGACGGCCCTCAATGCCGAGCGCCTTGCGGAACGCGGCGGCAACCTGCGTGTCGTGCCTCTTGCTCATCTCGGCCATCTGCGCACGTGTGACCATGCGGCCTCCTTAAACGCAAAAGGCCACCTGAAAAGGTGGCCTGAGCTGGAAGAAATATCGGGATTGCCCTTTACATTGTATCGGGGTTGCGCTATAATACAGTCATTCGAAGGGAGGTGATGAGATGAGAGTTACCTTCGAATTGGCGATTGGCCGTTGGGTTTTCAGATTCACAGTCAGGAGAACCCGCAGGCACAACCGCCGATAGGCAAAGGGCCGCTTCGCAGGAAGCGGGGCGGCCCGCTCTCATCTTAGCACCATTGGACGAAAGGCGGTAGCACCATGGCACAGAGCGAGGCACAGAAGCGCGCCAACGCGCGGTACCAGAAGGAAAGCACCAAGAACGTTTCCATCCGCTTCATGCCCGGCGACGCCGACCTGCTCGAATGGCTCAACGAGCAGCCGAGCAAGGCGGGATACGTCAAGGCCCTCATCCGCGCCGACATGGAGGCGAGGAAGGCGGCGCGGGGCGATTAGCCCAACATCGCCTGAACCATCTCCTCTCCAAAGCTGGAAAGGCGGCACGAAAAAGGGGCACAGGCTTGATGCCTGCGCCCCTTTGGGTTGAATCGACTTGTCTGGATAGCTGTCGGTAAGCGTTACGATTTCTAACCGATAGCTCTCGGTTTTGCAAGCGCGAACACATCCGCTCCATAAATGGGCGCTTTGAGCCTATGACTCCTTAAGGGCGGCGAAACCGAACTCGTCCACGAAGTCGAACGCCTGGTTTGCCAGCTCCCTGCACCAACCGACGGAAAGGCT
>CAKUKJ010000335.1 GCA_934662525.1 uncultured Coriobacteriales bacterium
TCATGAGCAGCAGGTTGGCCAGCGTGAGCGGATGCACCTCCGCGCCCATGAACTTCACGCCGAAGTAGTACACCAGCACCGTGCCGATCGTGCCGGTGAAATCCAATGCCGGCCAGAAGGCGTTGTTCACCTGAATGGCCTTCATCCACGTGGTGCGAATGTCGTCGTTCACGTTTTTATCCATGGCCATGAATACTTTTTCCCAGAGCACGTTGTTGGCAAAGAGGATGACGCCGCCGAAGCCGTATGCGTCGATGATGCCCGCGACCTCGTCGTTCATCTCGACAAGGTCGCGCTCCTCGCTTTCGCCCACCGCGCGCCACTGACGAAAGTCGGGCATAAGCGTCTGACAGATCTTCTGCCGGCGGGTCATGGCGGAGACAAGCGGCGAAACGTCGCCCAAGGAGATTACCTGGGAGATGAGGGTGCCCGAACCGGCACCAGCGCCCTGCTCGCCACCCGACGGCGCGGCTTGACTCCCGTCCGCCGCACTGCCCTGCGCTCCCGTCGCGTCAGCTAACGCACGCGTCGCCGCCCCGCATGCAACCGCGGCACCCATGCAGGCAGCCGCCCCCACGAACTCACGCCGCGTCGCCCCGCGCGGGGCACGTTGCACATCCAAACGGCTCGTCGTCATGCCAGCTCCCCTCGTCGCTTCCATGCATGCCCATCATACACGCCCTGCCACTACCTCCCCGTATGCTCCTCGTAGGCGCGCTCAATCTCGGGCACGGCGGCGGGGCGCGAGCGAGCGTCAAGCTTGCGGACGGCCCAGCCGAACAGGCCCGCAATCACATGCTGGAACAGCGTGCCCATCATCACGGGGAACATCGTGACGTGCGGGAAATAGGCCGCCGCAAGCACCGCACCCGAGGTGATGTTGCGCGCCCCGCTCGTGATGCCCAGGGTGATGCACTCGCTCACGTCGCGGTGCAGCAGGCGCGCGACCACGTAACCCAGGACGTATCCGAGCGCCGACAGCGCCGCCATGGTGAGCGCGATGACCACAAGCTCGGGAGTCATGTGGCGCACCGAGTCGGAGATGCGCGTGGAGTTGGTGATGAGGATGAGAATCAGCATGATCTTGGCGGCCGGGGCCAGCCAGGGGGCGACGCGGGCGTTGGCCTTGCCGTGGCTCACGTCGTTGCACACCATGCCGGCCACGGCGGGCAGCGCTATCATGATGAGTAGGTCGAGCATCATGGCGACGAGGTCAACATGCACGGTGGCACCCATGAGCAGCTGCAGCGTAAGCGGCATGGTGAAGGGCGCAAGCACCGTGGAGACGATGACCACCGCCAGGGCAAACGAGCGGTTGCCGTTGTAGATGTCCACCCACATGAGGCCCGTGACGCCCATGGGCACGCAGCACTCGATGACCATGCCGGCGATGACGTCGGGCTCGCCGGGCGCAATGAGATGCCCCGCCCCAAATGCAAGCAGCGGCATGGCGACGAGCAGCATGAACAGCGAGCACAGCAGGGGCAACGGGTGACGGATCACGTCGAGCAGCTCGCGGGAGGTGGTGGCCAGCGCGTTTTGGAACGTCATGAACGCAAACATGACCTCGACGGCCGGGGCGAGCCAGGAGAACTGGTCGGGGAAGGCAACGCCGATGATGACGCACAGAGGGGCCGCCAACACCATGTGGTGCCCGATGAACGCGCCTATCGCGAACCAGGGGTTCCTGCTCTTGCCTGCCTGAGCTGCCGCCATGCCGGTTGTCACCCTTTCTTCTCGCATGCCCGTCGAGCATGCCTGCATGAAACCCATCCGGCGCAGGATGTTCCTGGCACGCAACGCCCGGCAACACCTGAAAACGCCGACGCCCCAGGGTACGCCCGCAAGCGTTTCATCGCCGAGTGCGGCAGATAAACCCTGCAAAGTCTGCGCCGGCACATCACAACACCCCCACGTTGCGCTCGTTTATCTCAAAAAGGGCAGATACCGCCGCGCAAAAGGGGTTCGTGATAGGTCGGGTTGAACCGAAAGACACTGCATGCCCGAGAGCGAGCCTTACGAACCGCAACAAACCCCCGTTTTGGCATGGCGGCCGACTCGAAAACGACTCCAGCAAGCGAAAAACAGGGCAACCGCCAAGGTGGTACCTATCACGATGGCCGATTTCGCGGCGATACCGGCCATCGTTTCTCGGAAGCGGTCTCGGCCCGCAGGCGCACGGCCGGTTCCTACCCCACCTCGCGGCTGACGAGGGCAAGCGCCTCATCGCGGGAATGGACGTCAAGCTTCTTGTAAATATGGTTGACGTGCGTCTTGGCCGTGCCATAGGAGATGCTTGCGCGCTCGGCAATGGCGGGGATGGAAACGCCCTGCACCATGAGCTCAAGCACCTCTTGCTCGCGCAAGGTGAGGCTATAGCGGCGGGCGATCTGCCCGCAACGCCAGACAACGCGCTCCGAGTAGGACATCGCTGCAGCGGGGCCGCGCAAAACAGCCTGGTCACCGTCGCGCGCATCCCGGTCAACGGGCACCATGCCAAAGGAGCGCGCGACCACTGAGTCGTTGAAAACGACAGTGGACACCACCACGACGCCCACGACCATCGCACACATGGCCAGATTCGCCTCGGGGCTCCCCGCCGGGAAGGCCGCCGTGAACTCCCGGCCCGCCGCCATGCCCACAAGGCCCGAAATCTCGCTGCTGAGCTGTACGATGCCGAACATCCACGCCGGGCTCACCCCGTAACGCGCGCACACGCCGGCGAGCGCGATGTAAATGAAGAGCGTGAACGCCACGTTGCCCGAGTTGGCAAAAAGCACCGCCACCGTGCGTCCCTCACCGAGAAACGCCAGGCACACGAGGCCGGCCACCATAAGCGGCAGGGCAGTCTTGTAGAGGAAGCCCACGTTGTAGCGCGACGGCATCCCGACGGCAACGGCAAGCGCCAGAAGGGATATGAGAAGCATGCCGAGCATGCCGTAGGGGTTGGGACCTTCGGACAGCGACAGGGAGAAATAGAACGCGAAAGCATAGGCGCACATGAGAATCACGGGGCGCACGGGGAAGGTCCATCGCGAAGAAGGGGCCTCCTCACAACATGAGGAGCCACCTGGTCGCCGCGGTTCTTCCGAAGAATCGCAAGGCATGCCTGGAACCGGCATTGGCACCGGTCCGCTTTTGGAAGTCGGACCGACATGGCTTACCGCGTCGGTATGCGCCCCAACGTCACGCCTTGCAACCCATGCCAGCGAAATGCCCGCAGCAAGCGGCAGCATCGGGGCTATACCGGCGACTGCGACCGCAGGCATGGCCCTCAACACAAAGTGAAGGAGCGCCGCAAGGGCATAGCCCGCCGGAAACACGATGCACGCCCAACGCGCGACCGCCCCGCATGCCGCGCACAACGCAGACATGAGC
>CAKUKJ010000336.1 GCA_934662525.1 uncultured Coriobacteriales bacterium
TGCATGACCTGCGCAAGGCGTCGGTCGAGCTCGCGCAGGACCGTGAAGGGCTGCTGGGTGACGCAGGGCATGAACATGCTGGCGACGTGCACCACCGGCGTGAACGTGCGGCCTGTCCCCACCGCGATGGGCTTGACGAGCGAGGCTCGCAGCTCCTCGGCCAGGATGTCGAGGCCCGCCGGCGAGATGTCCTCCGCCACGACGCAGAACTTGACGCCGCGCCCCCTGAACGTGCGCGAACGGCCCATCGACGACGCCACGAGGCGCTGGCCTATCTCGCACAAGACGCGGTCGCCGATGCCGTAGCCGTACTCGGAGTTGAGCTCGTCGATGCCGTCGACGCGCACGATGGCGAAACCGACCGGGCTGCCCGCCTGGCGCACGTCGCCGATGGCGGACACGAGCCCGCGGATGTTGGGCAGCCCCGAGGTGGGGTCGCTC
The DNA here is from genome assembly GCA_934662525.1 of uncultured Coriobacteriales bacterium. GTDB lineage: Bacteria > Actinomycetota > Coriobacteriia > Coriobacteriales > UMGS124 > UMGS124. The sequence continues at coordinate 442 of CAKUKJ010000336.1, forward strand.
GTCTCCGCCAGGCTGTGATTCACCACGACGCCCGCAAAGAGCGAGGGCATCTTGTCGTTGCCGTCGAGCCTGAACCCCTTGCAGTCGCAGACGACGTATATGCCCTGTGCGGCGCGCATGCGATATTGGATGGACCGGCGGTGCTTGAGGCCGCTGAACAGCGCGCGCAGATCGGAGGAGTAGTAGGCGTAGTCGTCGGGGTGGATGAGGTCGCGGAAAACCGACTCGGTGTCGGAGATGTGCTCGCAGGGAAGCCCCAGGTCGCGCACGGCGTTGGGCGACCAGTGCGACTCGTTGGCGTCGATGTTGTGGATGAAGAGGTAGCGGCCCGGAGACGCCATAGCCATGGCCTCGAAGACGCGGTCCTGCACGCCGAACAGCGCGACGCCCTCGTTGGCGCCCTGCACGCCGGCATGGTTCTTATGCGCGAGCTTGTAGGCGTACATCTTGCGGTCGGCGTCGAGCATCAGCTGCTCGCTCGTGTCGTCGGGGGCAAGCTCGGTCCGCGAGCAGCCGTAGCTGAACGAGAAGGCCACGTTGTCGGGGTCCTGCGCGTCGCTCTCCGCGAGCGCACGGCGGCATTCCTCCAGGCTGTGGGCAAACTCGTCCTCGCCTATCTCGGGGGCCAAGACGATGAACTCGTCGCCGCCGATGCGGTACACATCGTCGCCGAAATACAGGCTCAGGTAGAGGAACGCCTGGGTGATGTAGCGGTCGCCCTCGTCGTGGCCGAACTGGTCGTTGCAGCCCTTCAAGTTGTCGAGGTCAACGAAGGCCACCGAGAAGGGGGCCTCCGACTGCCACAGCTCGGAAATCCTGCGCTCGAAGGCGGCCCTGTTGCGCGCGCCGGTGAGCGGGTCGGTGTAGGCGTCGCGCTCAAGCGACTCGTTGCGCTCGCGCAGCTCCTCGATCACCTGGTTGAGGGCGCGCTCGTAGTCGTTCCCCTCGTCTTCGCGCTCGAGGCTGAACTCGCCGGCGGCGACGTTGTGCGCCAGCTTGAGCGAGCGCTCAAGGTTCTTGCGTATGATTTCGAGCGGCGGGATGAGCGGGTTCTTCGCCAGCGACTCCGACTCCATGACCGACAGGTCGCCGCGCGAGAGCCTTGCGGCGAGGTCGCGGCCCTCGTTGACGAACTCCACAAGCTCTACCAGGCGCGCGCCGAAGGGCTTGAGGTCGTCGGTCAGCGAGCCGACATCGAGACGGGCACCGTCGGGGTCGGCGATGAGGGCGTCGACAAAACGGCACAGCGCGTCGAGCGAAGCCGCATGCTCATGGTGAAACGCCTCGTCAGGAATGCCCTGCGCAGGCAAGACGACGCTCGGCAGGGTCGTGGGCATGCCAAGCGCGCCCCCGATGCAAGAGGCCTTGGAGGCGCAGGCAGGCCCCTGGGCCCCAGCAGGCACGGCAGGCCGGTCTGAAGTGCATGACAAGCAAGGGGCCGCCCCCTCTGGCAGCAACCCCTCGTCTATCGCGTCGTTGTGCACGTTGGACATGTTCGCCTTCTCCTTACCGCTCGCAGGCAATCGACCCATTGTTGCACAATATGTGCGCGCGTGTCGCCAAACAAGCCGTCTATCGCCCAAAACCGCCCCGCGAACGGACGGGACGAGGCGGGTTCCATCCCCTGACGCGCGCTATAGTTGTCACCACAGGGTGCCAAGGGGATTTTGCCTGGGGGAGGCAAGCCATGGAGGGAAACGAACGCTCCGAGCTCGACCGGCTCACCGTGGGCGCGATGGCGCGGCTCAACTGCGTGTCGCCGCGCACGCTGCGCGTCTACGACGAGAAGGGCCTGCTCGTGCCAGCCTGCCGCGACGACGAGAACGGCTACCGCTACTACACGCTCGACCAATGCGAGACGCTCGACACCATCCAGCTGCTCCAGCGCCTCGGCTTTGCGCTCGACGAGATAGGCGAGGTGCTCGCCGACAAGGACGTGCTCGACCTCTACGAGCGGCTTTGCGTGAAGGAGTCGGCGCTCGACCGGCAGCTCGGCGAGCTCAAGCGCCTCAAGTACCTGCTGCGTCGCCTCAAGGACCGCTGTCTCACCGCCCAGTCGGACATCGAGTGCGGGGCATGCCGCGTGGAGGCCCTGCCCCAACGGCGCGCCATCGCCTACGACCTCGACCCCGACGTGTGCCTCTACGAGGGCCAGGGCACCTCCGCCGAGCAGCTCCTGCGCTGGCAGATGGCCATCTGCCAGGTGAAGCGCTCGCTCATCGACTCGGGCGTGTCGCCCAGCTACTTCGGCAACGTGGCCTGCTGCGTCACGCAGGACAGGCTCGTGCGCGGCCAGCTGGACTACACGCGTGCCCTCATCTTCATCGACGACCGCGACATCGACGTGAACGTCCCCACCGTCACGGTGCCGGCGGGGCTGTACATGACGATGTATTGTGACGACTTGAGCGCCCACGAGGGCGAGCTGCAGGAGACCGTCTGCCTGCACGCCCTGCTGGGGCGCATCGCGAGCTCGGGGTACGAGATCGTGGGCGACTACATCGGCGAGGTCGTGCTCGACAGCGAGCTCTTCTCCTACTCAGGTCGCGACGAGCTCGTGAAGCTCCAGGTGCCAGTCCGCAAGCAGGTCGGCGCGGCGTAGGGGCGCGCAAAAAGGGCGGGCGCACGGGGATTGTCCGCGCGCCCGCCCATGCCTGCCCTTGGGGCTTCACCGCCTAGGCGGCGCCTATGCGACCGATCCGTCCGTCACGCCGACGTTGGGCGTGTTGGCCGCAACGTCGCCGGCAGTGCCGGGGGCTGCGGGCGGAGTGTCCTGATGCGAGAAGTCGATGGCCACGATGTCGCGGGCGAAGTACTTGGCCGAGGTGGAGCCCAGCCACAGCTGGCACGTGCCGCCCATGGAGTTCTCAAGCGGCTCGCCGTTCACGCTGAACACCACGAGCGTGTAGCGCTGCTTGACGTAGGACAGGGG
>CAKUKJ010000337.1 GCA_934662525.1 uncultured Coriobacteriales bacterium
GCCTTGCGCAGCGAAGCGAGGAGATGCTTGCGGCAACGTTGCATGGGGATACGCCGGTCATGCGCGACATCATTCAAGCGGCGCACGACCAGGAAGTCCCGCTTTTGCGCTATGCCAACGAGAGCGACCTGGCCGCCCTCGTGAACCTGGTGTACCTTGCCGCGCGAGATCGCTACGAGGAGCGTCGCGAGGAGCCCTGTGGCCGCGGCATTGCCGACGTGGCGTTTGTTCCCCGCGATCCTGCCGATTCCGCAACGCCGCCCTTTATCGTCGAGCTCAAGGCGGGCGGAACGGTGGAAGAGGTCTTGGGGCAAATCAAGGCACGCGACTATGCCGCTCGTTTCAGGGACGGCTTGCTCGGCGTCGCCTCTCCCCAACCTCCTCTGGCTGTCGCCATCGTCTGGGACCCGAAAAACAAAGTGCACGACTGCGCTGTGGAGAGGCTGGGCTAAAAGCATGGGAGCTCGTAAGGTATAAGATCTGGCTGCCGGTGCCTTATCGCTTGTAAACTTCGCTTCAATGGCCAATCGGTCAAGGGCGCAGCGGCGCATGAACTCTGATACCGACGTGCCGAAGGTTTTCGCGTAATCGGAGATGAAACTTTTCTCGCCCGAATCCATCCTGATGGTCATGTTTGCGCTTGGCATTGATGACTCCAATCAAACGATGTCAATCTGTAAGACAGCGTAGCACATTCTTGCTGCATAAGGCGGCATCCGAATCGTTCAGATGCCGTTTGATCGATCCAGACCTCCGTGAACGATGTGAAAACCGCTAAACTATCGAGGCGGATATAGCGTCTTTACCTGGTGGTGCACGGTCATCGATAAGAAAGGGGTGCTCCATCTTGGCATCCATTGAGAGCAGGGACACACAGCGGGCGGAGCTTCATAAGGCCATCTGGGGCATAGCCGACGAGGTGCGTGGTGCCGTGGACGGCTGGGACTTCAAGGCGTACATCCTGTGCTTCCTGTTCTACCGTTTCATTTCCGAGGATTTGGCCGAGTATATCGACGAGGGCGAGCGGGAGGCATCGGGCGACGCCCTATTTTCCTATGCGAGTCTTTCTGACGAGGATGCCGAGGTGGCACGCGAGGATGTGACCAAGGAGAAAGGTTTCTTCATCCTGCCTTCGCAGTTGTTCCAGGACGTTGCCAAGGCGCCTGAGCGGGACCCCGAACTCAACATCCATGTGAAGCAGATTTTTGAGGCCATCGAGGGCTCCAGCATCGGCACGGCTTCCGAAGACGACTTCAAAGGCCTGTTCGACGACGTAGACGTCACGTCCAACAAGCTCGGTGCCGATCTCTCCGAGCGCAATGCCCGTCTTGCCAAGATCATCGAGGGAATCCGCGACCTCAACTTCGGCAATGTGCGCGATGCCCAGATAGACCTGTTCGGTGACGCCTACGAGTACCTCATGAACATGTACGCGTCCAACGCCGGCAAGTCGGGCGGCGAGTTCTTTACGCCTCAGGAGGTTTCTGAGCTTCTCGCCAAGATTGTTGTGGGTCACAAGACGAGCGTGAACAAGGTGTACGACCCGGCCTGCGGCTCTGGCTCGCTGTTGCTCAAGTTTGCCAAGCTTCTCGGTACCGAAAACGTGCGCAAGGGTTTCTATGGCCAGGAGAAGAATCCCACCACATACAACCTCTGCCGCATCAACATGTTTCTGCACCACGTCAATTTCGACCGGTTCGACATCGCGCGCGGTGACACCCTGCTCAACCCCAAGCACTGGGATGACGAGCCTTTCGACGCCATCGTTTCCAATCCGCCGTACAGCACCAAGTGGGTGGGCGATGAAGACCCGACGCTTATCAACGACCCTCGTTTCTCGCCTGCTGGCGTTTTGGCGCCGAAGAGCAAGGCCGACCTTGCGTTTACGATGCACATGCTCTCCTGGCTTTCGTCCGACGGCACGGCGGCCATCGTCGAGTTTCCGGGCGTGCTGTACCGCAGCGGCGCCGAGGAGCAGATTCGCCGCTATCTGGTAGACAGCAACGTCGTCTCCGCCGTCATCCAGCTGCCCGCCAACCTCTTCTTCGGTGTCACCATCGCCACGTGCATCATCGTGCTTTCCAAGTCCAAGACCGACGACACGACGCTCTTTGTGGATGCTTCCGAGCTCTTTGGCCACGAGGGCAACAAGAACAAGCTGCTGCCTGAGCACATCGACAGGATTGCCCGCACGGTCATCGACCGCACGGAAGAGGAGCACTTCTCCAAACTGGTGAGTGCCGCCGACCTGGGTGGCGAGAACCGCTACAACCTCTCCGTCTCTACCTGGGTAGAGAAGAAAAACACGCGCGAGGAAATCGACATCGTCGAGCTTAATGCCCGCATTAAGAAAATCGTTGCTCGCGAAAACGAACTCCGCAACGCTATCGATGCCATCGTGGCAGACTTGGAGGGGTAGGGATGAGGGAGGAAGGAATCAGCAAGGCGGCCGTTTCTGTTGATGAAGGCGCGCGTTTTAATCGGCTGTGCAGCGACGCCTGCTCCATCATAGATGCGGCGCGCAAGCATGCGTACCAGGCTGTCAATACCGTAATGGTATACAGCTACTATGAGCTGGGGCGTCGCATCGTTGAGGAGGAACAGGGAGGCGAGGCACGGGCGGGGTACGGCAAGGAGATCCTCTCCCGGCTCTCGATGAACCTTACTGAGCGGTACGGGAAAGGTTTCTCCGCGACTAATCTCAGGCAGATGCGTAACTTCTATCTCGTCTACTCCCAGGATGAGATTCAGCAGACGATATCTGCTGAATTTGCCAATCTCCCCAAAACCCGAGAAGGCCGTGTCTTCCCCTTGAGCTGGTCTCACTATCTCAAGCTCATGCGCATCGGGAACGAGGACGAGCGGCACTTCTACGAGATCGAGGCCGTGCGGCAGGGTTGGAGCTTGGCCGAGCTGAACAGGCAGTACGACTCCTCCCTCTATGAGCGTCTGGCCCTGAGCGCCGACAAGGACGAGGTCATGCGCCTGGCCCGCGAGGGTCAGGTTGTGGAGAAGCCGTCCGACCTTGTCAAAGACCCGTATATCCTAGAGTTCACGGGGCTCGAGGAAAAGCCCTCGTATTCCGAGGGCGATCTGGAGAGCGCTATCATGGACTACCTGAAGCACCACAATGCCGACCCCAGACCCTTTGTCTGGACAGCCTCGGCCTCAGCTATCCTGGAAAAGGTCGCCCGTGCGAAGCAAGCGTTAGAGTCACAACACTAGTTGGTTACGTCAGTCAGAATTCGTTGCTAGAACCGATGTCGAAAACAATTTTCTCGACCTAGGGCGTTGCAGCACATGTCTTGTGCTGCATTCCTCGCAAAGTGCTTTCCTTGCACTCTCCCGTTCCAAGACACGCTGGCAG
>CAKUKJ010000338.1 GCA_934662525.1 uncultured Coriobacteriales bacterium
TGCGGTGAACACTTCTTTCCAGGAGGCGTTCAAGGCGTGCTCTATGATGGAGACGACGGTGTCAAACGGAACAGGCGGCACGTCGGCGCGGAGTTTCTCGAAGGCCTCGCAATATTCTTTGGGCAACAGGTCGCTGCGGTTGGATGCTATCTGGCCCATTTTGACGTATGTTGGGCCAAGGGCTTCGAGGATGGCGACGGCTTTATCAGGAGTAATGCCATGCCGAACGTCGAATTGCTTGAGGATGGACATAATTTCGCCCATGCGTTTGCCCGATGTCTTGTCTTTGACGGTCAGCTCTGCGATGTGCATAAGCTCGCGAAATGTGGCCATACATCCCTCCTTTAGGCGGTGAGGTGTAGTTTACCCGTTTTAGAGTCCTGCATGGCGAGCTGAGAGGCCTCATGCTTTGGATGAGCACGGACGTCAGGCTGCGGTTTCTCTGTCTTTGGTCGTTTGTGACATGTGGGCAGGCGGGAAACGAGGAAACTGCTTTGATGCACTGCCATGTGTCGAGAACATCTGCGAGGTTATGAAAGCTATGCGTGAGCGCGAAGAGAAGGCCGCCGAGGGAGACAAGCTTGCAAACTACCTGACAATGGTGGGACACGCATGTTCTGATATCAACCAAGGTGCCCTGTCGGCCATCCTGCCGTTCCTTGTCGTTGGCGGGGGATACTCATATTTTCAGGCGACGATGTTGGTCTTTGCGGCCAACATCGCCTCGGCAGTAATCCAACCTTTGTTCGGGTGGCTTGGCGACAGGAACCCGAGGCCCTGGTTCATGGCTTTGGGCGTGTTTTTGGCTGGGCTTGGTATGGCAGGCATTGGTATTATGCCGAGCTACTGGTGGGTTGTGGGGTCTGCCATGGTGTGCGGCATCGGTGTGGCGATGTTTCATCCCGAAGGCGGCAGGCTTTCGAACCTGGCGGCCGGACAGCGCAAGGGCAACGGGATGAGCATCTTCGCCGTAGGGGGGAACATCGGGTTTTTCGTGGGGCCCATCCTGTGCGCGACGTTCCTGACGGCGTTTGGGCTGCATGGCACGCTTGTGTTTGTGATTCCTGCCACGGTATGCGCAATAGCGCTGCTGTCGTTCAACTCGCGGTTCAAAGCCCTGGGTTCTGCGGTGTCAAAGACGCCGGGAGATGGTGAGGAAGCCATTGAGCACTGGAACCTGTTTGGCGTCGTGATGTCGGTGCTCACCCTCCGCTCGATCCTCAGCTATGGCCTTATGGCGTTTATCCCTCTGTTTTTGGTTGATGTGCTTGGCCAGGGCGAGGCGCTCAGCTCGTTGGCGATATCGCTTTTCGCAATCGCTGGGGCATGCGCGACGGCCGCGTCGGGACGTGTGGCCGAGAAGGCGGGCACCATCAAGCTGATGGCGGCCTGCTTCGGTGCCTCGACCGTGTGCATTGTGGCGTTTGCTTTCAACGGGGTTGTCGCTGCGGCGCTCGCGTTGACGATAGCGCTGGCGGTGGCTCTCGACCTATGCTATCCCTCCGCGGTGGCGCTCGGCATGAGCTATGTGCCCAGGCATCTCGGCATGGCCTCGGGGTTGTCATATGGCGTCGCCGTATGTGCCGGAGGCGTGGCGGAACCTTTTTTGGGCATGGCGGGCGATAACGTGGGCCTGGTGCCTGTCATGCTGGTGTTGGCTGCGCTTGCGGCGGCATGCACGGTTATCGCTGCCGTGCTTGGTAGATTGCATAAGAAGAGCGCGTCGCCGGTGCATGGTTAATCCGGCGACGCGCCTGGTTGAGCGCATGGGAGCGCCCTTCGTGACGATTCCTGCGGAGAACGCAACCGCAGCGATTTCGAGGATTGCCCTAAAGGCTCAGGAACAGCTTGTGGATGTGCGTGTCACCGTCTAGCTCGGGGTGGAAGGCGCAGGCGAGCTGGCTGCCTGAGAGCACGGCCGCGACGGTGCCGTCGGGCAGGGTTACGAGCGGCTTGACGGTACCATGGAGCTTGGTGATTCGAGGAGCGCGGATGAAGGTCGTGGGGACGGGCTCGTCCTGGCCGGCCTGCCCGTGAGGGGAAGGCGCCACCTCGCTATGCCAGGCCCCCTCGGCATGGAAGCTGCCAAGCTGGCGGCCATAGGCGTTGCGTCGCACAGTGACGGGAAGCGTGCCAAAATGCACCGTGGGGTCGCCCTCGAGGTGCTCGGCCAGCAGGATGAGGCCTGCGCACGTGGCCAAGACCGGCAAGCCCTTCTTGATGCGGACGCGCAGGGGTTCGAACATGCCCAGGTCGTGGAGCATCTTTGCTTGAGCGGTGCTCTCGCCTCCGGGAAGCACGAGCCGGTCGAAAGCCTTTTCTAGGTCGGACGCCTGCCGCAACTCGATGCATTGCGCGCCAAGCTGCTCAAGGCGACGTTCATGCTCGATAAAGGCACCCTGTACGGCGAGCACTGCGACGGTCTGATGGGACATGGTGGCTCCGGTTTCGCAGGTGTTTACAAGAGAAGCGATGAGGGAACGGCAGGGACGTCGAACCTCTCAATCGAGGTTCGACGTCCCTGCTCAACGCGGTCTGCTGGGCTAAAGGCTTAGCGGCCGCGCTCCTCCATGATGAGCTGAATCTCGTCGGCGTTGATGCCCACCATGGCCTCGCCGAGGTCTTCGGAGAGGTCGGCGATGAGCTTGGCGTCGGTGAAGTTTGCGGTTGCCTGCACGATGGCGCGGGCGCGCTTGGCGGGGTCGCCGCTCTTGAAGATGCCCGAGCCCACGAACACGCCCTCGGCGCCGAGCTGCATCATGAGCGCGGCGTCGGCGGGCGTCGCGATACCGCCGGCCGCGAAGTTCACGACGGGCAGCTTCGCGTTGTTGTGGACATAGCGCACGAGTTCGACGGGCACTTGGAGCTGCTTGGCCTCCTCGAAGAGCTCGTCTGCGCGCAGCGAGGCGACATGGCGAATCTGCTCGTTCATCTTGCGCATGTGGCGCACGGCCTGGATGACGTCGCCCGTGCCGGGTTCACCCTTCGTGCGAATCATCGAGGCGCCTTCGGCGATACGGCGCAGGGCCTCGCCGAGGTCGCGTGCGCCGCACACGAACGGCACGGAGAAGCCGGTCTTGTCGATGTGATACGTGTCGTCAGCAGGGGAGAGGACCTCGGACTCGTCGATATAGTCGATCTCGATTGCCTGCAGGATCTGCGCCTCCACGAAATGGCCGATGCGGCACTTGGCCATGACGGGGATGGAGACGGCCTTCTGGATGCCCTTGATCATCTTGGGGTCGCTCATGCGCGAGACGCCGCCGGCAGCGCGGATGTCGGCAGGGATGCGCTCGAGCGCCATGACGGCGCAGGCTCCGGCCTCTTCGGCGATGCGCGCCTGCTCGGGGG
>CAKUKJ010000339.1 GCA_934662525.1 uncultured Coriobacteriales bacterium
CTCCGCGCGCACCTGGTCGACATGCACGAGGTGACCCTGCGAGCCCATGCGGCGGAGCGGCCGGTCGAGGGCGGGCGGCTGACGCGCAACGTGGCCGCCGGGGTGAAGGAGGGCACCCTCGACGTCTCCTCCGACGCTTCCGATGCTCGTGCGGTCTCCGCGCCTGCTTCCGCAAGTGCTACTGCCGGCGATGCGGTTTCTGGCGACGCCGGCACCGACCCCTCCAATCCCTCCGTCTCCGCCGATGCCGCTGCCGACGATTCTGAGGTGGCAGACGCGGCTGGCGTTGCCCGCAATGCCAACGACACCGCCGCCATGGCTGACGCGGCCGATTCCGCCGGGGTTTCGTCCTTCGACGAATCCGAGGAGCTTGTCGGCGAGTCATCCATCGCCGTCTACCCGCGCGGCGAGTATGCCGAGCCGTTTGCGAGCGTCGAGGTGGGTGCGGTCGCTGACGAAGCACCCGACGGCGTGTCCCTGTACTACCAGGCGACGCTTATCCTGCCCATGTCGGCTGCCGACGCGCTGTTCGCCGGGCGCGACGTCAACGGCCTGTCCGTCTCGGGCGGCCTCGACCTCTCCTTTTTCTTCAATGCCACCGACACCGCCCAAGCCGTGACCGACCTGACCGACGTCGTGGAGCGCGCCGGCCTCACGGGTTACAGTGTGACCGACGTGCGCGTGGACAACCAGTCTTCTCAGGATTTTGCGACCGTCATCAACACGTTCTCCTACGCGTTTGCGGCCATCCTTGCGCTCGTTGCGGTCGCCAATGTCTTCAACACCCTTGTGAGCAGCCTGATTCTGCGCCGTCGCGAGTTTGCGGTGCTGCAGTCGGTGGGCATGTCGCGCAAGGCGATTCGCCGCATGGTTGCTTGGGAGTGCGTGAGGTTCGGCGTGCGCGGCCTTGTTTTGGGCCTTGTGCTCTCTGGCGTGGTGACGCTTTTGCTGTACGACGCCATGAGCGTGTCGTTCGACGGGCTGGGCTATGCCGTGCCGTGGGGCTCGGTCGCCATCGCGGTCGCCGTGTCCGCCCTCGTGACCGTGATGGCCTGCGCCTACGGCCTCAAACACGCCAGCGCCGGCAACGTCGTGGAGGCCCTGCGGATGCAGTAGGCAGCCCCGGTCGGCTGGCTCGCTGGCTCGTTAGGCCTTGCGGGGCGTGAACGGGGGACTGCCCCTGTCACGCCCCAAGACGCGGCCGCTGCGGGCGCTTTTCAGTGCCTGCTCCGTGGCCGTATTTCCATGCGCCAAAATTAGTCAAGGTGTTTCCGCAAAACCGAGGTTCTCCAGCCATTGATTTCCACGCCCCGCATATCTCTTGCAGCTTGGAAGGCCTGCGTGTAGGGAAATCAGCCCTCCAAACGGTCATTTTCTCCCATACAGCCTGCTCTCGTCCGTTTCACGGTGCCGTTCCATGGCTGGAGAACCCCCTTTTTGCGGAAGCACCCCCCCTGTTTTACCATGCAGGCAAACTCCCCATCAGCTTCACCGTAACGCCCCGGATCGTTTGTGTTTCGAGGCTGGACGGTGCGCCGTGTTCAGCGCGACTCTTGCATAATCGAATGCTTGCCGTGTCCAGCGGCTGTCCGCTAAGATGCTTGCTTTGAATGTATGCGATATCGATACGATTGATGGGTGGGCGTGAGATGGTGGGTCAGATGAAGCCCTGGGCAGGGCACTCTTCATCGGTTGCCGATACGACCGAGATATGCCCCGACCGTTCTGAGCATGCCTGCCTAACGGTCACGGCGGAGCCTGCTCAGAGCGCACGTGCTCTGCATGGGGGCATGTGCGACGATAACGCCTTGCCTGGGGTGCTCCACATGCGACTTGCTGCAGAACCCGATTTCCCGGCCCTTTGGCGGCTCTATGGCGATGCGTGCGAGGAGATGGCGGGTACGCCGCACGACTGCGAGTGGGTTATGGGCGTGCATCCGACGCGCGAAGACCTCTTGGGCGCAATCCAGGCCGGCCAGCTGCATGTAGCGTGCGGCGTGGAAATCACCGGCCCGACGCCGTTGCTCGGCGCCTTTGTGCTGAACGGCGAGCAGACAAGCGGTTATGAGCGTGCCGCCTGGCCCATTGACGCCGCGCCCGCCGAGGTGGCGGTCATCCATCTCCTCGTGACCGCGCCCCGGGCCCGCGGCAGGGGAGTCGCCCGCGCTATGTTGACACATGCCGCCCGGCTTGCCCGCGCACAGGGCGCCCGCGTCATCCGGCTCGATGTCTTCGCCAACAATGCCCCCGCCCTGGCACTGTATCGCTCTTTCGGTTTTGTCGACATCGGGCCCCATGAGCTGCTCTTGTCAGAAGGGCATGTCCGCACGCTCAACCTCATGGAGCTCGACCTGGCGTCCGTGGCGGAATAGGCGGCGCGCACACAACAGCGTCTCAAAAGGATGTGCGTTCGGTTTTACCGGTTGTCTCAACTTTCCTCTTGCATTACTTAACGATTATCATTATAAAGTAATCGTGATTCGTTAAGTTGTCCAAATCTATGCAGGAGGAGGTCCACTATGGGGCGGCTGTTTGGCAAGAAGGCCAAGAAAACCAAGTCTCGCGGCGAGATACTCTGCGAACTGCAGGAGCAGTGCGTGGGTGCCCAAGGCATATGCATGGTGGGGTTCGTCCTGTTTCTCCTGATGCTCACGAGCACGTGCTACCTGGGAATCATAGGGGAGAAGTCGTTCATTGCCTGTGTCAACGACGGTTTGCTCCAGGTGCTTTGGACGGTTCTATGCTTCATCGGCGCTCGCTTCTTTAGCCGTGCGGGAAAAGAGGGCGGGCCGTTCAGGCCGGAGAGGGTACGCGAACTCGAGGCGATTTCCAGGCTTGCAATCGTCGCGTCTTTTGTTCCGGGTCTGTTCAGCTGGCTACTTTGGCATGTGCTGCATGTCTGCGCGCCTGCGTCCGGCCTCATCTCAGACACGGTTGAATTCGACCAGATTGTCAATTTTCCTCTGCTTTATGCAGGTTTTGTTATCAGTGCATTCGCCCTCATCATCAGCTACGGCTGCGTGCTCCAGCAGCAAGACGACGGGCTGGTGTAGCCCCGTGATCGTCACGCGGCTCGACCGCATGCTCGCCGAGCGTAAAGTTTCCTCGCGCGACCTGGCGCTCAAAATCGGCCTCTCCGAGGTGAACCTGTCGCGCATCAAGACGGGCAAGGTGAGCGCCATGCGATTCTCCACCCTGGAGGCCCTCTGCCAGGCCCTTCATTGCCAGCCTGGCGACCTGCTGGAGTATGTGCCCGACGGCGGGGAAGGCCTCGCCGCCGGAACTGAGGGTGAATCACCTGGTAGATGAAGCGGGTGCAACCGCATGGGAACTAGCCTTATCCGCA
>CAKUKJ010000340.1 GCA_934662525.1 uncultured Coriobacteriales bacterium
GGCTGCCGGCGTCGTTTGCCACCGGCGGCTTGATCATGAGGTACGTCATCTCGGGCGTGGCGGTGAGCTTTTGGCGGTATGCCTGGGAGAACCCCTCCACCTGCACCTCGACCAAGACGTCGCGACGCGCACCCTCGGTGTAGACGGCGACGTTGGCCACCGAGTCCGCAGAAGGGTAGAGGTTGGGGAAGATCTCGCCGGCCAAGGCATGCTCCACCAGGACATGGCCGCTCGCCTCGGGGTCGGCGGCGAGCGTATCCGCCGCGTTCAGGAATTGGGCGCGCATGAGGGAGTACATGAGCTGCTCGTAGTGCAGCATGATGTAAGGCTGACGCGCCAGCAGCCATGCGGCCGAGAACGCCATGAGGGCGTCGTTGCGCGCGAGCGAGATGTAGTCGGCGTAGAGCTTCTCCTGGTAGGCGTCGATTTGAGCGACATAATGGGGCCATAGGTCGCCCATGTAGGCCGGCAGGTCAAGCGCCTGGTAGTTGTCGCGCACCTCGCCCAACGCGCCGTACATCGCGTCGAGCAGCTCGAGGTCATCGGCATAGGCGCCTTGGGAGGCCCGTGCCTGCATCTCCATGAGCGGGTCGCTCGAACGGTAGTAGCCGACATAGAACTCGAGCGTGCGCGCCACGATGAGGCATACGTCTGCGGCAAGCTCCACCTGCTGCGTCTGCTCTTCGGCAGAAAGCGCCACGTAGATGGCCTGGAGCTCCTCGAGCCCAGAGCCGCACAGGTTCACGAGGCCGACCATGGCGCTCGCGTAGGAGGCGTCGCCGTTCTCCACCGAGGAGCCGTAGACCGAGGCGAAGTCCTCCACCTGCGCCTGGAAAAGCGAGCACAGGGAGGCGAGCCGCTCAACGGGCTCGGAGGGCAGGCCGGCAAAGGGGTCCGTCGACGAGCCGTCCGCGTCATCGGAGCCAGAGCCCGGCAGCGCCGTCGAGCCCGAGGGCAGCCCTATGGCATAGGCCGCACGCATCGGGGCGGACACGGCGGCAACCGCCGCGCACGCGAAACCTGCCAAGGCAAAAGCCCTGCGCGAGCAGAGAAAGGTGCGGTCGACCGGCTTTGACATGGCAGGCTCCTTCACTCGTGCGTATCGGCCCGACTGCCCTAATGCTCGATGACGAGCTGCGAGCCGTCGGAGAACGTGAAACGCTCACGGTCCATAATATAGTCGTCGAAGTCCTGCAGGGCCTTGTCCATGACGGCGTTGTTTTCAGCCGAGCGCTGCAGCGCGGCAGCCGCAAGGGCGTCGTTCGCGGCGTTGGACTGAGCAACGTAGTCGTCGGAGAAGGAGAGCGTGCCCACGCAGGGCGCAAGCTGGGCAACCACGTCGTCGTACACGTCAGCGGGGGCAACGATGCCCCACATTCCCATCGCGCCCGCCATGCCGTAGCCGCCGTCGTACCCCACGGCGATGGTGCTGCCCAGGAAGTCCGCCTTGCAGGGGGTGCCGTCCGTGAGCGTGAGGGTCGCGCTCACGAGGGCGTCGTCGCGCACATATCCCGACATGCCCGGGAAGGCGGACAGGTATGCGACCGGGACGCTCGAGGTGACCTGGGCCGAGGAGACCATGAGGCTCGTGCCGTCGTCTGTGCCGCCCATGCCCAAAGCCAGCTCGGTGTATGCAGGCAGCAGGCTCACGGCGTTTGCGAGCGTGCAGGGGTCGAGCACCGGCAGCTGCGCGTACACGGCGCTTGCTTGGTCGCCATAGGACGAGGCCGAAAGCGCATAAAGCTCGCGCATCTGCTCGTTGAGGTTGAAAGCGAGCTCGCCGTAGTACACGATGCGCACGGCGGGGTTGTCGGGGTCGAACGCCTCGAAGCAAAAGCCTGCGCCCTCGCCCGACGTGACGATGGACCAGCCCTGCGGCAGAGCCACCGTGAAGTACCCGCCGTCATAGTCCACGAGGCTATACGTTTGGACGGAGGCAGACGACTGGGCAGGCTGGCCCGATGCCGGGGCGGACGAGTCAGTCGGGGCCGCAGGCTGGGCGGAAGCGCCGTCTGAGGCGGAGGCCGGTGCGGCGCCGGACGCGCCGTCGCCGCCTGCGGCCGCCCCGGAGTTTCCAGCGTCCGTGCCTGCTTGCACTTCGTCTACCAGCGAGTATGTGCTGCCTGAGGGCCTCTGCACAAGGTCTGAGGGCGAGCACCACATGTTGGATCCCGTATAGGCGTCGGCGCCCACGCGGAAGGTGGCCGACGCATACACGAGCGCGGTGACCATCTGCTCGGACGACTCGTCGCTCATGCAGAGCGTCCAATAAATCGCGCTGCCGTCGGAGCGGGGCTCCATGGCCTGGATCACCGTCACGTTCTGGCCGGTTTGCTCGTCCACGTACCCATAGGCGCACGCGTACTGGCCCACGCCCGCCAGGTAAATGACCTCGCCTCCGTCGGCGCTTACCTGCACATACGTGTCGGGATGCTCCATCTGGCCGTGCCAGAGCTGTTCCTCAAGATACTCGCCCACATCGGGAGTGCCTTCCCAATCGGCCACATAGGACACGGCAAAGTACGAGGTGGAATCGGTGTTGTACGTAAAGGTCGCACCTGCGCCGTCTCCCTCAGTCACCGTGAAGGCCCCGGCGTCCACCAACAGGGAGAAACCTTGCGCGGCGTTGCTGTACGTGGCCAACAGCACGTCTTCGTCTGCTGCGGAGGCAATAGGCTCGGGTGAGCTGCCGCCGATGCCGGCGAGCAACGAGTCGCCGTCATGCGCCCCGGCGATGGAGGCAATGCCGCCCGACGACGCATCCTCGGCATGCGCGAGGCCGGCAGACGCAGCAAGCATGCAAGCCCCTCCAAGCGCGAGGGCGGCAAGCGTTCCCGCCAGGGCGACGGTATGCCTATGAGAGCCGAAAAGCTGCCTATTCTTGCCCATGATGTCCTCTTTTCTGTCGCCGTAATGCCCCAAGCGGGAGCTTCTTCCACACCATCATAAAAACCCGCAGGTAGATTGCACAAGATGAAATGCCAGGCTGGCATTGCCAAAATGGCAATTTTCTGTCATCGACGACTCGGGTGCAGAAACGGCAGGCGCTCGGTGCTGCCGTGGCGTTGTCGCAAGAAAACAGCCCGCCGCACGCGCCCGCCGAGGCCACCTTGTGCGCCACCCTCTACCACACGTTGGCACGCGTTGTCACCAGCGAACAAAGCCGCCCAATCGAGGCAACCCGCCTCAAAATCCCTCGGGTATATTGTTCGTCGCCAACCACGGGCGGCCCGTCAGCGAACGTCGCCCACGACCCACGAAAGGAAGCACGCCATGAAGATCTCCGCTCGCAACCAGTTCGCCGGCACCGTCACCTCCATTGAAAAGGGCGCCGTCAAC
>CAKUKJ010000341.1 GCA_934662525.1 uncultured Coriobacteriales bacterium
CCGGATGCGCCTCCACGTAGGCGACGACGTCCGTCGCCTTCATGTCCTCGTAGTCGGCGACCGGATCGCCCGACGAGACGATCTCGGCTTACGCCCGGGGCATTCTCGCGCTGCCGGCCAAGGACTACCTCGTGTGCGCCTTCATAGGGATTTGCATCGCACTTGCGGGGCTCGCATCTATGCTTCCCCTGGCGTTTTGGCGGGGTTATACGGCCATCACACGTTATCTGCCTCTTGGCTTCACGGTATTCTTCCTGGTGCTTGTCGCGATCCTCTACAAGGTGCCGGCCGACGAGTCCGACGTGCATGCCATCTTCGCCTTCCTGTCCGACCCATCCATGCTTTGCCTCCTTTGCCTTGTCGCAGGCCTCACCGTTGTCGTTCTCTATGCCCTCTCGTGTTTCTTGTCCATCAGGCTGTACAAGACGCGTGAGCTGTAGCGGCGGTATTTGTGAGCCCGAGCAGCTCCTCGCGCGAATGGATCCCAAGCTTCTGGTAGATGTGCCCGACATGCGCCTTTACCGTGCCGTTTGCCACAAGGAGCTCCCGCGCAATCTCACCGGCGCTCTGCCCCTGGGCCAGAAGAAGCAGCACCTCCTCCTCTCGCTGGGAAAGCTCGTAGAGTCCGGCGAGTTCGGAGCAGCGCTTCACGAGCGCAGCCTGTCGAGCGGCGGCCTGGGCCTCCTTGGATGACTCAGAGCTGCGTACCTGAACGCCCCAGGGGGAGCTCACCCGCCGCTCGGTCGCCACGATGAACGTGGCCACAAGCACCGCGAGCACAACGAGCGCGGTGACGCTTATGCCTGCTGACGTCGCGCCCGCATCGATAAGGCGGCCGGCCATCATGGCCACCGCGCGCACCCCTCTCTCGATGCCGAACATCCATATGGCTGAGACGTTGTAGTGGTAGCACAGCGACCCTACCATCGTCATGACATAGATCTCGCTAGCCGTGTATCCCAGGTTGGAGCAGAATCCTGCAAGGGCGCCGTCGAGCGTTCCCAAGGCCGGTAGCACGAGGAATACCGCCGAGACAAGCGGGAGCCACGTGCTGTACAGCGATTCAAACGCCATGTTTCGCGGCAACAGCGTTATCGCCAGCACGACCGCCACAGCGCAGGCTACCATGCCGGGGGAGGAATGCGGGCCCCAGTCGGTGTAGGCAAGCGTCTCCTGCAACCCGAAGGCGAAGGAGTACACGGCAACCACGGCAATCGGCTTCACGGGAAACGTGAAAGACGTGCTTGCCGCAACCGGGCTGCCCTGCGGTTGGAGTTGCGTGTAGCAGCTTTTCAGCATGAGCAACGATATGACGGGCAACAGGCAGGTCATGACGGGGAGCCAGGGAAGCATGAAGCCCCGATACACCCAGATGATGGCCGCGCCCACGACAAGCGACGCCGAATAGTACAGACAGATGCGCACGGGTGCGAGCTTGCCGTAGAGCTCGCTCCACAGGAGGATGAGCATGGCTATTCCCGCCCCGCCCAGAAGGGCGCAGGGCCAGGCGAGCCAAGGAGCGGCCTCGGGATGCCAGAGCGCGACAAAGGCTCCCGAAGTTGAGAGAAGCAGCGCCGCGAGGGATGCACGCTTGACCGCCCGGTGGTTCCACAGCGGTGTGAAGCGCCGGGCAAGAAGCGCGAAGGTGAACATCGCCGCGATCATGGCAAGGTCAAATGCGTCGTGCCCGGCAATCTGGACCGTGGGGAAATCGATAAACGAGCCCACGAAGGCGATCTCGATCCATGCTCGATATACGCCCAGGCCCAGAAACGGCAAGGGGATGCTCGGGGCTTCCTCGCGGATGATGTGCAGGAGGTCCGTCAGCTTGCCCGCTATGTGCATCTCCTTCGCCTCCTGTGGTTGCCTGTTGGTGTAAGGCCGTCCAAAATGCGCCGACAAAACTACAACTATATAACCCGCGCGCCGCGACGTTGCGCGAAAGGGTGGGTTAATTTCGGCTCAAGGGTAGGTTATCGACGCGGTTATTGCGTTTAATCCGGGCGGCTGCCTAGAGTGGGGTCTGCTCAGCAAGGCATCGCTGGTTCAAGGACATGCCATGTGAGCGGGTACAACGTGCTCTTGTCTGTATGCGGTTACACAACAAGGAGGAAAAGCATGGAAAGTATCACTCGTAGGGACGCGCTCAAGGCTGCAGGCATCGCAACGGTGGGTGCGGCGGCAAGCGCCGCCATCGTGGGGACGGCGCACGCCGCCGAGGGCCCCTCGTTTGCCGCCGAGGTCGCGACCCCGTCGTTCCTCGTCGCCCCCGACCCCATCGCCGCCGACCAGATTTCCGAGACGAAGGACTACGACGTCGTCGTGATCGGCGCCGGAGCCGCCGGTGTGCCCGCCGCGCTCTCCGCCTGCGAGGCCGGCGCCAAGGTCGCCCTCGTGCAGAAGGAGGCCACGGCCGTCTCCCAGGGCAACTCGGGCACGGGCATCGACCTCGACAACTCCGACCCTGCCGGCGTCGAGGCCCTCGTCTCGCTCGAGATGAAGGAGAACGCCTACCGTCCCGACCGCCAGATGCTCGAGAACTGGGCCTGGAACTCCGGCGAGGCCGTCAAGTGGGTCATCGAGAAGGCAACCGAGGGCGGCGCACAGGTCATCGACCAGGGCAACCAGCAGCAGGGCGCCATCGTGGAGATCAACGGCTACAAGATGAACTACGTGACGTCGTTCTTCGGCCCGAAGCCCTACAACACGGGCGACGGCATGATCGCCCTGGCCGGCGTGGCCGAGAAGGAGGGCGTCGAGGTTTTCTACGAGACTCCCGCCCAGCAGCTCGTGAAGGACGGCGACCGTGTCACCGGCGTCATCTGCCAGGATGCCGACGGCAACTACATCCAGTTCAACGCCGCCAAGGGCGTCATCGTGGCCACGGGCGACTATCAGAACGACACCGAGATGTGCTCCTACTACCTGCCCGACCTCAAGAACCTCGACCGCAAGCAGTTCAACAAGACCGGCGACGGCCACAAGATGGTCGTGTGGGCGGGCGGCAAGATTGAGGACCTGAACCACACCAAGATGCTGCACGACTTCGATGCAGGCCCCGCTTCCATGTGCGACATGCCTTTCATGGCGGTCAAGGACGACGGCAAACGCTTCTGCGACGAGACCACGCCCATGTCGCTCATGAACTGCCTGCTGAGGGGCCCGGAGGATTGCGGCTGGTACACGCAGCTCTTCGATTCCGACTACATGACGGGCGCGGCCGACTGGAAGGGCAAGCTCGTGGACCCCGACGGCCTCAAGAACTACGAGCCCGAGGATGACGGCGACAAGGAAGGCGTGTTCCCAGGCCTGGTCAACACCTATGTGGCCGACAC
>CAKUKJ010000342.1 GCA_934662525.1 uncultured Coriobacteriales bacterium
GGGGGCGTTCCCGTCGTTGCTTGCGGAGATTAACATGCATTCCAATTAACACGCATTTCGATCTCAGTATCGCGGGTAATTACCGTTTCGAGGCCATTTTTCTGCTGAGATGTGTGTTATATCCAGCCCTTGGATTCTACCCGGACAAAAAAGGACCCCGCCAAACCGATCGGCGGGGTCCTGCGTCAGCGCTTGGTTGGCGCGTGAAAGCGTTCCGCGTGGGCAACCTTGTGTCTTACGCAGCCTTGCGGGCTTCTTTCCTGTTCTCCAGGGCATTCACCACGACGGCGGCGCTAGCGTCGCCGGTGATGTTGACGGTCGTGCGGCCCATGTCGAAGATGCGGTCGATGCCGGCCACGAGCGCGATGCCGTCGACGGGCAGGCCCACGGAGGCCAGCACCATGGCGAGCATGATCATGCCGGCGCCGGGCGTGCCGGCGGTGCCGATGGAGGCGAGCGTGGCCGTGAGCACGACGGTCACCATCTGACCGAAGTCGAGGTCGATGCCGTAGCAGGCGGCGATGAACATCGTGCACACGCCCTGGTAGATGGCCGTGCCGTCCATGTTGATGGTTGCGCCCAGAGGCAGCACGAAGGAAGAGATCTCGTCCTTCACGCCCATCTTCTTGGTGCACTCCATGTTGATGGGCAGCGTGCCCACCGAGCTGGCGGAGGAGAAGGCGAACGCGATGGCCGGAACCATGGCCTTGAAGAACGCCGCCGGGCTCATCTTGCCGAGCAGCTTCACCGAGAAGGAGTACGTCACCGCCATGTGGATGATGTAGCAGATGTACGCGGCCGCCAGCACCATGGCGAGCGAGCCGAGCACGGCCGCGCCGTTTGTGGCGACGACAGGGGTGAGCAGGCAGAACACGCCGATGGGGGAGAGCTTGAGGATGACCTCCATCACCTTCATGAACACGAGGTTCAGCCTCTGCACGCCGTCGGCCACGGGCTCGGCCTCCTTGCCCACCAGGATGATGCCGAAGCCGATGAGCAGGGCCATGACGATGATCTGCAGCATCGAGGCGCTCGACATCGGGGCGATGAAGTTGGAGGGGAAGATGTTCACGATCACGTCCATGATGGGCGTGGGGTCGGCCGCCTCATAGCTGAGCTCCGTGGTGTCGAGCTGGGGAAAGATGCCCTTGAACAGCGAGCCCGTGATAAGGCCCAGCGTGATGGCGATGGCCGTGGTGCAGAAGTAATACACGACGGTCTTGAGGCCGATGGAGCCCACCTTCCTGATGTCGCGCATCGAGATGATGCCGCTCATGATGGAGAACAGCACGATGGGCACGACGATGAACTTGACGAGGTTCAAGAAGATGGTGCCGATGGGCTTGATATAGGTGTCGGCTATATCGGTCAGGTCCTGCATAAGCAGGCCGACGACGATGGCCAACGCCAGCGCGATGAGGATCTGCATCGCGAGCGGCATCTTTTTGCGCTCAGACATGGGCGTCGTTCCTTTCTTCTACAGTCACCCCTGGGGTGTGGCTCATGCAACTGCCTGAGTATAGGGCAATAGGCCATTGACAGAATATCCGCCTATGTATCAATCCTGTTACGGCATTTCTTATGCGGATAAACGGCACAGGGATGACGCAAAGGGACGGGTGCATCTCGTCATTTACGGATGACGGCGACGCAAAGGTGGGCGGGGAGTTCCGTCTTGTGCGGACAAGTGCCACGTTTTGCCCTTGATATTTACCTGCCCATGAATACTTTGCGTGCGCATTCAAGCAGGTTGTGCAGGCGCGGCTCGTTAGACGGCAGATAGACGAGGCCGTACTGTGTGGTGACATCGACGTTGAACGGCACGGGGATGAGCGACTCAAGCCGGCCGGCGAGCTGCTCGGGCAGCAGGTAGACGTAGCGCTTGGGGCCTGGGATGCGCATCAGTGCCTGAAACTCCTCGTTCGTTACCTCTTTGAGCACTATGCCAGGACAGGTCTTGTCGAGCTTGGCCTTGAGCCTGGCGCTCCAACGCAGGCTGAACACATACACGTCCTGGCCCAACAGGTCGGCAGGTTCTATGGCCTCCCTGTTTGCCAGCGGATTTTCTGGCGGCACCATGCAGACGCGTTGCGTGGCGAGTAGTGGCTCGAATGCGAAGGCCCGATCCCCAGGCTCGATGCTTTCGATCACGTCGTACTCGCCGGTGAGCAGCCCCTCGAGGGGGTAGTCGTCCACGTCGACGTATTCGACCTTTGCGGCGGGATAGCTTCTCAGGTATTGAGGCACGAACTTGGAGAAAAGCGCAAGGGAGTAGTTGGGGGAGGAGCCCAAGCGAAGCGTCGCGCGCGAGATGCCCGCTTCCTCACGGCATTGCGTGAGCAGGCGCTCAAGCTCGTCGTCGATGTGCTTGCATCCCTCGTAGAAGAGGCACCCCGCCTCGGTGGGGGCAACGCCCTGGGCCGTACGCACAAGCAGCGGGAACCCCAGCTCGCCTTCGAGTTTGCGGATGTGCTGCGACACCGACTGCGGCGTCACGAAATGCTTTGCCGCCGCCTTGGAGAGACTTCCCAGGTCCACGACGTCGATGAAAAGCTTGCGTTGCTGGTCTTCCATGCTGTCTGTCCCCCGTTGAAGCGTCCGTTGCCAGTTTTTGGGCTGCCCGAGTGGCAAGCCCGTGCCTGTCTATGTGCCCCGGCCGTACCCCCCGCGTCTGCCCACACTTCTGGACGCATCCCTCTTAGCCGAAGCACCCTTAATTCCCCCTGTTTAAAGCTATCACTTTAAACAGCTTCCTACAATCCGCACTTCCCCTTTCAGGTTTGAGGGCATTAAATACACCTCAAGATGCACTGAAGAGCGCATCAAGAAGAGCAGGCTGACGCCTTGGGGAAGGCGTCAAAAGGCATATGCCGCCTGCCGTTTCATACGAAAGGGGTTTTCTGTATGAGCGCAAACGTTTCACGCCGCAGCCTTCTGAAGGGTGCCGCACTCGGCGCCGCCGCCATGGGCGTTGCCGGTGCCTCCACCGCCTTGGCCGACGAGGCCGCCACCGACATCGCCTGGGACGGCGAGTACGACGTCGTCGTCCTCGGTCTGGGCGGAGCCGGTGCCAACGCCGCCGTCGCAGCCTACGAGGAGGGCGCGAAGGTCCTCGTCTGCGAGAAGGCCCCGGAGGGCGAGGAACCTTGCAACACCAAGGCTTCCGGCCAGTTCGTGATGGCGACCGACGACGCCGACGGGCTGTACTCCTACCTCTCCCAGCTCATGGGCAAGTTCACAAACTGGGACGAGGAGGCGCTCAAGGGCTACTGCGAGGGCTGTGCCGAGAACTTCGACTGGATGTGCGGCCCCATGGGCGGCGACCCCGAGGT
>CAKUKJ010000343.1 GCA_934662525.1 uncultured Coriobacteriales bacterium
CGCCCTCTTTGATGGCATAGGACATGGGAACGATGCGCTTGCCCGGCTCGGTGAAGCGGCCGATGAGGTCTTTCTCGCCGGGCAGCAGGGGCACGAAACCCTCCCCCATCGTGAGCAGGCGGGCAAACTCCGGCGCGCGCTTCACATGGGCGCTCAACGCCTCCACGTCAGGCGTCACAGCGATGAGGTAGCCCGGCAACAGCGGCTTTGTGTGCAGCACCCAGCTGCCGTCGCGCTTCACCTGCGTTTGGTACTGGGGCCAGAACGCCTCGCTCAGCACATCGGCCGGCATTCTGCGACGCATGAGGTCTGCCACCGCGCGCTCTCGCCCGGTGGACACTTGCACCACATACCACTTGTCTTGTGCCACGGGGAACCGCCCTCACGCGTGCCGCCCGTCTGCCTGCCCCCAAGTCGGAAACGCATGCATCGACTGAACCCCATGGGCTCAGACCACCAGCCTCATCCCCAAAACAGAAAAAAGACCAGCGCACGGCAGCTTCTTGCACAAGAAGAAGCTCAGCCACAGCCAGATGCATCGTTCCCCGACCCGCCGAACGCTCGCACTCAGGCGCAGCGCACCACAGAAGGGGCTGTCAGACGAACCAAACGCAAACCCACGTATTCGGAACTCACATGCGCCAGTGTAGCGCACCTGAAAACCGACCCTCCCCCAGATTCAGGAAGGACACGCGCCACTCTACCCCATGCGCCGACGCGTGGCCAGCTCCCGTGATTTTGTGTGACGCAAATGACGGGATTTGCGTCATAAGTAGCACGCGAGTTCAGGGGGTCTTCAAGAAAGTAAGCAGCAGAGCATATCAAGCCTGTAGCTCATAAAGTGAAAGCAGCCGACCGTCCAATCCGCAACCGCTCTGCTATGTATGCACGCAGACACATACCTATTCCCCCTCAAGCAACCAATCCATGACGTTCACGATATGGATGCCATCCTGGGTGACACCGCAGTTGAGGCGGTCAGCGCAGAGGACATACTTGGGCCACGAGTCCTCAAGCGCTTGCAGTGAGGCAAGCTCGCGAGCATATACCGCCGGGTCGGCCATGGCCTCGGTCACTTGGATGTAGATGCGCTCTTGTGCGCGCGTGGCAACAAAGTCGACCTCGCCGGCGCGCAACGTTCCCACCGTCACATGCCAGCCACGGCGCACCAGCTCGTTGTGCACGACATTTTCAATCTGAAAGCCCAAATCACCTGGGGCGAAGTTCCGCATGAGATTGCGCAAGCCCGTGTCCACAGGGTAGAATTTGCGCAACGGCCGCAAGATATCCTTGCCCGCCAGGCCCGTCTGCTCGCATTCAAACAGGATGAGCGCGTCTGTCAAAGCCCGCAAGTAGTTATCGACCGTCTCAGGCTTCGTTTTGCGGCCCATGCTTGTCAACGTACTGGCAATCTTATTGGTAGAAAACAACGAGCCCGATGTGGAGAAGACATAGCGGACCAAGCGGGACAGCAGGTCCAAGTCGGTTATTTTCGAGCGCGCCGCAACATCATTAAGGACAATCGTCTCGTATATCGTTTGCAAAAGCTGAGCAACCTGATCGAGCGTGTATTCGCGCAGATGAAAAAGGGCAGGCATACCCCCATAGCGCAGATAATCCGCAAAAGCTTGATTTCTGTCAGCAAACGCCACGTCATACCGCTTGGCAAACGACAAAAACTCGGCAAAAGAGAGAGGGTAGACCTTGACCTCAACATAACGGCCCCCTATGAGCGTCGCCAAGTCAGATGAGAGAACATAGGCGTTTGACCCCGTGACGTAGACATCTGTTTCGGGCCTCGTATGAAGCTGTCGAACGACGCGCTCCCAACCTTTTACGTCCTGTACCTCATCAAGCAACACATAGAACGGCTTATTTTGGTCGCTCTCTCGCACAGCGGCAAGCAACTGGGATGCAAGCCAATTGGCATCAGGATCAACCGGAATCCCAAACATGTCCATTCGACGATAGAACACATTGCTCTCGTTGACTCCGCTCGCAATAAGATCGGCCTTCAGCCAATTAAGCAGGCTCGACTTACCGCAGCGCCGCACGCCAGTAAGGACCTTGATATCCCCCGTGTCTCTCAACGCCCTAAGTTTGGTTTCATAGTGCGGACGATTCACATAGTCCATTGACCACTCCCCATACAATTCATCTACAGCGGAGATTGTAACCGCATGTAAGTCAAATATCCTTTACAAAGGAAATTATTATCCTATTATCGACAATCCACCATCGGAGTGGTCATATCGCGATTCATCATATCTAGATTCGCGAATCTTGGTTCTCAGCCGCTAGGAGAGCTTGCCGGCACGGGCGAGGAGGGTGGGGCCGTGCTGCTTGAGCCAGACGCGGTGGGCGCGATACGCCGGGTGGTGCCGGGCGACGAGGGCCCAGAAGCGGGGTGAGTGGTTCATCTCAAGACGATGACAGAGCTCGTGAACCACGACGTAGTCGAGCACCTCGGGCGGGGCCAGCATGAGCAGCACGTTGAAGTTGAGGTTGCCGGCCGCCGAGCAGCTGCCCCAGCGGGTCTTTTGGCAACGCAGGGTTATGCGACCGTAGGTGACGCCGACAAGCGGGGCAAAGTGAGCCACGCGCGCAGGAATAACGGAGCGGGCTTGGCGCGTGAGGACGGCAAGGTCAGCCTCGGAAAGCATGCCCGCCTGCTCGGCGGCCTCAGTGCGGGCGTCACGACGGGCTTGGACGCGCGCGAGCGCATCGGCAATCCACTCCCGATGGGTCTCCACAAACTCGCGAATCACCCCCTGCGAGGCGCGCATGGGCGCGCGCACGATAACGCGGGCAGGGGGCTTCACCTCGAGCGAAAGCGTCTTACGACGTGAGCGCACAAGTTCGACGGGGCCGACGCCGGACACATCGATGAAAAGGGCAGAGCCCCCGGAGGATGGCTCTCCCGAGGCTCGGCCCGACACGCGGGCAGGGATGGCGGCGCATCGCAGCGCGCTCGATAGATTCCGCTCCCCTGCCCGCGATTGCTGCATGGTTCTCGTAATCCCTTAGTCCTCGGGGTCGGGCAGAGGGGTCTTGGAGAAGGCCTGGATGAAGTCGACCATCCAGGCGGCCACGGTCTCGAGCATCTCGCGGCCCCACTCGGCGCTGGCGTCCTTGGGGTCGTCGGGGCCGATCCAACCGTTGTCGGCGTAGTAGTTGGTGGGGCGAGGCACCGTCACGCTCACGCCCTTGTACACCACGGTGTCGAAGTGGGTACTCGGCATGTCGTCGCCCAGGTCGTTCTTGAGCTCCATGCCCTCCACGCTGTCAAGATCCACCATCGTGGGGTCGATGTAGAGG
>CAKUKJ010000344.1 GCA_934662525.1 uncultured Coriobacteriales bacterium
GGTCTGGATGCTGGTGCCCGGTGCGGCGCTGGCGGCGGTGACCGTGGGCGTCCAGGTCATCCGCCACCAGCAGCGCCGCTGAAAAGCTTCCGGCCCAGCAGCGGGGCGATCGCGCGGACGAAAGCGTCCGTCAGGTGGCTGTTGTCCTTGTAGACCAGCGTGTTGCCGACGATCACCGGGCACCCGGCGGGCGCGCACAGCCAGCGCAGCGGGTTGACCACCGTCGCCCCGGCCCGCTGCGCCGCGAACTCCTGCGACGGCTGGCGGTATTCGAGCGGGTCGCCGGGCATGACGCTCGTCTGGTCCGCCCGGGGCTGGCCCTGCTGCAGGGGGGTTCCGCACGTGGGGCAGAACCTCGTGGACTCGGGGCACTCGGTACCGCAAACTGAACATTTCATTGTTTGCCTCCTACCTTGGTAGTTGCATTAAAAGTTAAGTCAAAGCTTAGACAAAGGTCTGGCAACACACGCGTATCATAGCAAAGAGCGCAGACATGCGCATGGCGCGCGCCCTACCCGGCAATGTCGGATAAGTAGGCAACCGTGGCGTCGCAGATGGCCTGGGCAAGCACTTCCTGATACTCGGCGCTGCACAAGAGCTGGTCTTCCTCGGGATTGGACATGAAGCCCATCTCGAAGAGCACCACGGGGACCTGGCAGAAGTTGAAGCCGGCCAAGTCGGTCCTCTCCACAATCCCCGCGTCTTGCGCCCCCGTCTCGGCAATGATGATGGGGTGCATGACGCTTGCCGCGTAGGCGCTGCGCTCCACGATGGGCGCCGTCCAGTCGTTGTAGCCGGGGATGAGCGTGGAGAAGCCGCGCGGCTCTGCGCTGTCGGCCCCGTCGCAGTGCAGGCGCACGAAGATGTCCGCATTGCAGGAGTTCGCCACCTCGGCGCGCTCCTGGCTGGAGTAGGTCCGTGAGTCGTCCTCGCGCACCATGACGACCGTGACGCCCTCGTCGCGCAGTTTGTCGCGCAGCAGAAGCGCCACAGCAAGGGTGACGGTAGCCTCCTCAACCCCCGTCGTCACGCCCGACGTGCCGCCGGGCTCGACATACTGCATCTCGCTGGAGCCGGGGCCGATGGGCGTGAGCGTGAGGTCCGACCCCCCGCCGTGCCCCGCGTCGATGCACACGGTGCCGCGCACGAGACCCTCGCCCGCCGCCGCACGCGACTGCACGTCGCGCCCAACCTGGGCTGCGCTGGCCATAAAGCTGCTGCCCGCCTTGCCGGCAACAGCCGTGAGCTGCCCGTTTGCACGAGCGTTGCTTGAAGCGCACGAGACGGCCCCCACGCCGGCCGCAAGCGCGGCGACCAGCGCGCATCCCCCTGCCATGAAGGTCCTACGGCTCACACGCAGGCCGGGCTTGACGACGTCGCCGTCACGCTCGCCGGCGCACGACCCCCCGCCTGCCAAAACATCCGCGCCCTTGGGTCCCGGCGCCTCGGCGACCTTGGAGTCGCGCCCGTCGGCCGCCTGGCCCTCTTGCACCGTCGGCCCGTCGTTGCGTTGATCGTCTGCCAAACGTTGCCTCCTCACTTGCACGGGGCGCCGCGCACAGGTCGGCAAGCCCCCTTGAACAAACCCCCACTCTACATGGCCGCCAGCCCTGCTGCACCCCGCAACGCGGCGGCAACAAATATTCAGCAGCCAACGTCCACCCCATGCGTCCAACGCTGAAAGCATGCCCAAACAAAGGCGCGCCCGAACACTTTGCTACGATTTTGCAAACAGCGGAAGGTTGTCAGATGCGCTGGGTCTAGAATCTAAAGCATTCATGCCTTGTGCCCAGAAGCATCGTCCGCTAATCCGCATAGGGCCGGTGCCAACCAAAACAGGAGGCCATGCCGTGCTCGAAAGCATCGTCGATATAGGCTCAAACTCCGTGCGCATGACCGTGTACGACTGCGACCCGTGTGCCGCATCGTGGGAGCCGTTCTTCAAACTCAAGAAGCAGCTCGGGCTGGCAAGCCATCTCGACCCCGTCACAGGCTGCCTCGACGAAGACGGCATCCAGGACCTGGCCCGCGCAATCAACGAATACCGGCGCAGCGCCGCCCACTTCGTGGAGATGAACCACTTCGCCTGCTTCGCCACCGCCGCGGTGCGCAACTCGACGAACCGTGAGGAGGTCCTGAAGCGCGTCAAGGACGAGTGCGGGGTCGATGTCGAGCTTCTTAGCGGCCAAGACGAGGCGCGGCTCGGGTTCTTGGGCGCTATGTGGCATTCCGGGCAGACCTCCGGCGTGCAGGTCGACGTGGGCGGAGGCTCCAGCGAGGTGCTGCTCTACGCCGACGGGCGCGCAGGCAATGCCGTGAGCGTGCCTCTGGGGTCGCTGTCCCTTTTCGAGAAATACGTGAACGACCTGCTCCCCGGCACAAACGAGGCCAAGACCATCCATGACGCCGTCGGCAAGCGCGTCCGCAAGGCCCTCGGCACGGGCGCCTTTGAATGCGCCTCGTGCATCGGCGGGTCGGCACGAGCTTTGCGCAAGGTGCGCAACGCCTGGTTCGGCACGTCCGACCGCAAGGCGCCCGTCACAAAGGACGAGCTCGACGAGATCGTCGAACGCATCGTCCGCAAGCCCAAGACCGCGATGCGCGACCTTTTACGCGTGGTTCCCGAGCGCATCCACACCTTCGCCCCCGGCATTCTCGCCATCCAGGCCGTCGCGGAGAACTTCAGCGTGGCGCGCCTCGTCGTGCATGACTCGGGCATTCGCGAAGGCTATCTCATGAGCCGCATTTTGGGTATAGACCCAGGAAGCGACGTGAACAACCCCCAGGCAAGGAGGCACGACGATGTCGAACGCTAAAGAGCATGTCAAGCAAAAGCCGGTGCACGCCGCCCCCGACAAGGCACGCTACGACTTTTCCTACACGCAGAACCGCGAGCTGTCTTGGCTGCAGTTCGACGAGCGCGTGCTTGAGGAGGCGGCTGACGATTCTGTGCCCCTGCTCGAGCGCTTCAAGATGGCGGCCATCTTCGAAAGCAACCTCGACGAGTTCGTGATGATCCGCCTCGGCAGCCTCTCCGAGCTGGCCAGCCTGGAGTTTCAGCCGGTAGACAACAAGTCGAACCAAACCCCCGGCGAGCAGCTTGCGAGCGTCTACGAGGTGCTGCCCGACTACATTGCCCGCCACGACAAAGTGGTCGGCGACCTCGAGGAGAAGCTGCAAGGCCACGGCATCGTCCGCGTGCGCTGGCGCGACTACGGCCCCGAGGACAGAAAGGCCATGGAGCAGTTCTTCCTCTCCGAGGTGCTGCCCGACCATGCCGCGCTCCAGGACCGCGCCGAGGAGCTCGCGCAGGC
>CAKUKJ010000345.1 GCA_934662525.1 uncultured Coriobacteriales bacterium
TGCTTGTGGCCCTGCTTGCATTTGCCGACATGTTCGACCTCGACCTCGTCCTGGGCGCGTTTGCTGCGGGTTTTGTGCTGCGCTACCTCGTTCCCGAAGACAACAAGACGCTTGAGCCCAAGCTCACGGGCATGGCGCACGGGTTCTTCATCCCGCTGTTCTTCATCGTCTCCGGGGCCAAGATCGATCTCGCGGCCATCGCGCTCAGGCCCGCGCTGCTCGTGGGCTTCATCCTCATGTTGCTTGTGATTCGCGCGTTGCCCATCTTCGTGTCCCTGTCCGTCTGCAAGGAGACGCACGATATGGCCGCCGGCAGCCGTGCCTCGATTGCCGTGTATTGCACCACGGCGCTGCCCATCATCGTCGCCGTCACCTCGGTTGCCGTGCAGGCCGGCGCCATGACCGATGAGATTTCTTCGGTTCTCATGAGCGCAGGCGCCGTCACGGTCCTCGTTATGCCGCTTGTGGCCATGCTGTGCCAGCGTTTGGCCGACATGCACTTGGTGGATGCCGCAAAGCAGCTGCGCAGCGACCCGTCGGACGTCCGTCATATCGTGCACGACCACGTTGTCTTGGGCAACCTTGTGCGCAACATGGAGAAGGAGCAGGACAAAGCTCCCGTTGGGCACAACGCGGTGGAGGAGGCGTTCGCATCGGCCGCTGCCGCGCGTCGGGAATACCTCGAGGCGGCCCGCAAGGCCCGTGCCGTCCACGCCGAGTGGGTGGCCGAGCGCGCCGAGGCCGAGCGCGAGCGCCTTATTCGCGATTACGCGAACGCGCGTGCGGCCAGGCGCGAGGAGCATCGGGAACGCTAGCCGCACCTCCTGCACGTCGGGCATGCCGCCATGCCGCCCAGGGCCGTCTCGCGCAACTCGTAGGGAAGCGAGCGGCCGACCCTCGCCATGGCGTCCACCACTTCGTCGAACGGCGCGTCGCTGTGGATGCCCGCGAGCGCCATTTCAGCGCTTACCAGGGCGTTTGCTGCCCCGCTGGCGTTTCGCTTCTGACAGGGGGCCTCTACGAGGCCGCCTATGGGGTCGCATACAAGGCCCAACATGTTGGCCAAAGCGATGCCGGCGGCATCCAGGCACATGCCGGGTGTGCCTCCCATGAGCTCACATGCCATGCTCGCCGCCATGGCGCTCGCCGATCCAATCTCTGCCTGGCAACCGCCTTCTGCCCCGGCTACCGTGGCATTGCGCGCGATGACCTGCCCTATGGCGCCGGCGTTGAGCAAGCCGCGCTCCAAGTCCTCATCGCCTAGGTCGTACTGTTCCTGCATGGTAAGCAGTACGGCCGGTATGACGCCCGAGGACCCAGCTGTGGGGGCGGCCACGATGCGCCCCATGGATGCATTTGTCTCCAGCACGCCCATCGCGTAGGCGCACAGCCTGCCCAGCCTCGACCCCAACCCGCGATTTTCGTTCTCGAGCGCTTCGATCGATCGAGACTCCCCTCCGATGAGCCCGCCCATCGTCGGGCGGCCTTTCGGGTGCACCGACTCCCGCATGACCTCGAGCACGCGGTGCAGGTAGCCGGTCGTGTCGGCCGCACCGCGTCCCTGGCTTGCCTGTAAAGCCCTCTCGCGGCGCAGGAAGGCGTCGCTCAACGTGCAAGCATGTTTCGCACAATATGCCAGCATGTCGG
This sequence comes from uncultured Coriobacteriales bacterium, assembly GCA_934662525.1. Classification (GTDB taxonomy): domain Bacteria; phylum Actinomycetota; class Coriobacteriia; order Coriobacteriales; family UMGS124; genus UMGS124. The sequence continues at coordinate 1,648 of CAKUKJ010000345.1, forward strand.
CGCCGCTTGCGAAGTCCAGGCTCTCGAACTCGGCAACCGCCTCGTCGAGTCTCATCGGCGCAGGCTCGATGTCGGGCCGTCTGTGCGAGCTGTCCGGTGGCACGATTCGCACGCTTCGAACGGCGGGGAAAGCCGCGACATCGTGCGCCACCTGGGGAGGCACCTCGCCGTCGATTTCCATCACAACGATGGCCACCCCGCCGCGCCTGTCTCTGTACAGCGTCACTGTGCCGATGTTGATTCCCGCCCGAGCCAGCAGGCCAGAAACATGCGCAAGAACGCCCGGCTCGTCGTTTTGCCTGATGATGAGGCTTGTGTATTCACCGGTGATGTTGACGGCAACGCCGTCTATCATGCGCAGCTCGGCCGCGCCTCCCCCAATTGACACTCCGCGCACCGACACCTCTGTGCCGCCGGCGCCCTTCACGTGGATGTCCACCGTGTTGGGGTGATCGGTCTTCGTCTCCGCGTCGGCGACGATGGTGAAGGTCAGCCCCCTTGAACGCGCCTCGTCGAACGACGTGCGAATTCGCACGTCGTCGGTGTGCATGCCGAGAATCCCTGCGACCAGGGCTTTGTCGGTTCCGTGCCCCCGGTATGTCTGTGCGAACGACCCATAGAGCACAAAGCGCGCCTCCTGCGGCTCTGTGCCAAGCAGGTTTCTCGCCATTCCGGCGATTCTCAGCGCTCCGGCTGTGTGCGACGACGATGGGCCCACCATGATGGGGCCTATGATGTCGCGTATGCCTTGTGGTTTCATGGGCCGCCCCTTTCGGCTGGGAGATTTTGCAAAACAAAGGCGTCTGTCGGGGTATGATACAACTTTCGATTATGAGGCCGAGAGGATTGCAAGGGGATAGACCATATGAAGAACCCTGCAAACATCAAGTATTTCAAAGCGGGCGTCACTGCCGTCGCCGTTGCGGCCATCTGCCTTGTGATGACCTTCGTCATCTTCAATATGGGTCAGGTCCTCACGCTTTTTCACGCTGTGGGTGCAATCCTGACGCCATTTTTGTACGGCGCCGTCATCGCCTACCTGCTCGCGCCCATGTGCAACCAGTTTGAGCGTGTCTTCACGTTTCGCCGCCGCCGCAAGGGTCTTCCGCCGGCAGGCTCCTTTGTGGCCATGCTCTCCATCGCCCTGTCCGTCCTCATTGCGCTTGCGGTCATCATAGGCCTCATCATCATCGTTATCCCGCAAGTTACCAATTCGGCGCTTGTCGTGTTCGACACCCTTCCCGACAAGGTCAACGCCTTCATCGCGCTTCTCCATGACGCTTTGCAGCAGTGGGAACCCATCCAGCAATACTGGGACTCGCTTGGGGTCTTTCTCACCGAGCAGGTCCAGTCCATCTACACGGGCGACGTCATTGCCACCATCGAGGCCATCGTCTCGGGGGTGGGCACTCATGTCGTCGATGCGCTCTCTGTCGTCACGAACCTGTTCTTCGGCGTCCTCATCTCCATCTATATGCTTGCAAGCCGCCGTCGGTTCGCCGCGCAGGCCAAGCTGATTCTTTATAGCGTCGCACCTCATAAATGGGCTGAGACTATCGAGGGCGAGGTTCATTTCGCCGACAAGATGTTCAACGGCTTCCTTGTGGGCAAGATTCTCGACTCGTTCATCATCGCGCTTCTGTGCTTCATA
>CAKUKJ010000346.1 GCA_934662525.1 uncultured Coriobacteriales bacterium
GGCCAAGGGCCTTGATGCAGGCAACGGCGTCCTTGGTCTTGGGGTTGGCAAAATCAAACTTGTCGATGACAACGAGCTCGTTGTCGGCAACCTTGGCAGACAGGGCGCTGCGCATGGCGAGCTTGATCTCCTTCTTGTTCATGTTGAAGGAGTGGTCGCGGGGAGTCGGGCCGAAGACGACGCCGCCGCCACGCCACTGGGGAGCGCGGATGGAACCCTGACGGGCACGGCCGGTGCCCTTCTGACGCCACGGCTTGCGGCCACCGCCGCGAACCTCGGAACGACCCTTGGTATCATGGGTGCCGGCACGATCGGCAGCCATGAGGTAACGCACGCACTGGTGCATCACGGGCACGTTGGGAGCGATGCCGTACACGGCCTCGTTCAGCTCGAGCTCGGCGACCTTCTCGCCGGCGATGTTCTTGACATCAATCGTAGACATTGTCTATCTCCTTAAGCCTTTGGGCTACTTCGACGGGGCCCGTTAGGCCATGCGGACGATGACGAAGCCGTTCTTGGCACCAGGCACGGCACCGCGAACGAGAATCAGGTTCTGCTCTTCGTCAACGCGGACAACCTGGAGGTTGCGAACGGTAACACGCTCGTCACCCATGTGACCAGGCATGCGAACGCCCTTGAAGATGCGGGAAGGCTGGGAGCACTGGCCCACCGAACCCGGGGCACGGTAGTTGTGCGAGCCGTGGGTCTTACGGCCGGCGTCGAAGTGATGACGCTTGATGGTGCCCTGGAAGCCCTTGCCCTTGGAGCGGCCGATGACGTCGACCTTGGCGCACTGGGCGAAATCGGCAACGGTCACAAGCTCGCCGCAAGAATGGGCCTCGCCCTCGGGAACGCGAACTTCGCGCAGGTAGCGGGTAGGCTTGACGCCTGCCTTGTCGAAGTGGCCGCGCATGGGCTTGTTGACATGCTTGTCCTTGATGTCGCCAAAGCCAATCTGAACAGCGCTGTAGCCATCAGACTCGACGGTCTTGACCTGCGTGACAGCGCAGGGGCCTGCCTGGATGACGGTCACGGGAACGACTTCATCCTTGTCGTTCCAGACCTGCGTCATCCCGATCTTGCGACCAAGAATCGTGTTGATCATGATCTTCCTTACCTCAGGCGGTCGTAGGACAGAATACCCGGCCCTTCCGGGCATACCTAGAGGACCGCAAACGGAATCGCTGTACATGAAAAAGCACAGCCCTCTAAGAATATCTCAGAGGGCTGTGCGTTACAACGCTTTAACGAAATCTCTAAAGGTTGCTCTAGAGCTTGATGTCGATGTCGACACCGGAGGGAAGGTTGAGACGCATGAGCGAGTCAACGGTGGAAGGCGTGGGCTCGACGATGTCGATGAGACGCTTGTGGGTGCGCATCTCAAACTGCTCACGGCTGTCCTTGTTCACGTGAGGAGAACGGATAACGGTGTACAGGTTGCGCTCGGTGGGCAGCGGAATGGGGCCAGAAACCTTGGCACCGGTCTGCAGAGCGGTGTCTACGATGAGCTTGGAGGACTGATCCACAATCTCGTGGTCAAAACCCTTCAGGCGAATCCTGATCTTCTGAGAAGCCAACTCGATACCTCCAAAAATCAAGGGTAAGGCATTTAGCCGAGAGCCTCAGCTCTCCCCTTCTTTGCTGAAATTGCTTTACGCCTTGGCGTTCTTGCTGGAAACCTCGTCAGCGATGTTCTTGGGAACAGGCTCGTAGGCGCTGAACTGCATGGTGTAGGTGGCGCGGCCCTGCGTGGCGCTGCGCAGGTCGGTGGCGTAGCCGAACATCTCGCCCAGCGGCACCTTGGCACGGATGACCTTGGCATTCTTGCGGTCCTCCATGCCCTCGATCTTGCCGCGGCGGGAGGACAGGTTGCCCATAACGTCGCCCATGTACTGCTCGGGGGTAACGACCTCGACGGCCATGACAGGCTCGAGCAGGACGGGGTTGGAACGGCGCAGGGCCTCCTTGATGGCCATGGAACCGGCGACCTTGAATGCAGCCTCGGAGGAGTCGACCTCATGGTAAGAACCGTCGACGAGCTCGACCTTGATGTCCTCGGTGGGGAAGCCGGCGATGACGCCGTTGTTCAGCGCCTCCTGGATGCCCTTGTCGACCGAGGGGATGAACTCCTTGGGGATGACGCCGCCGACGATCTTGTTCTCGAACACGTAGCCAGAGCCGGCAGGCAGGGGCTCCATGTTGATGACGCAGTGGCCGTACTGGCCGTGACCACCGGTCTGACGGACGAACTTGCCCTCGACGTTCTGGACGGCCTTGCCGGCAGTCTCACGGTAGGCGACCTGAGGCTTGCCCACGTTTGCCTCGACCTTGAACTCGCGAAGGAGACGGTCGACGATGATCTCGAGGTGCAGCTCGCCCATACCGGCGATGATGGTCTGGCCGGTCTCGGGGTTGGTGGACACCTTGAACGTCGGGTCCTCCTCGGCGAGCTTCAGCAGGCCCATCTCCAGCTTGGTCTGCTCGTCCTTAGACTTCGGCTCGACGGCGATGTCGATAACGGGCTCGGGGAAGACCATGGACTCGAGGATGACGGGTGCCTTCTCGTCGCACAGGGTATCGCCGGTGGTGGTGTTCTTGAGGCCGATGACGGCGATGATGTCGCCGGCGGAGCAGGAGTCGCGGTCAACGCGGTCGTTGGCGTTCATCTCAAGGATGCGGCCGATACGCTCGCGGTTGTCCTTGCAGGAGTTGAGGGCGTAGGAGCCGCTCTCAAGCTTGCCCGAGTAGATGCGCAGGTAGGTGAGCTTGCCGACGAAGGGGTCGGTCATGATCTTGAACGCCAGGGCGCTGAAAGGCTCCTTCGGGTCGGCCTTGCGCTCGGTCTCCTCGTCGGTACCGGGGATGGTGCCCTTGATGGCGGGAATGTCGAGCGGGCTGGGGAGATAGTCGACGACAGCGTCGAGCAGCTCCTGGACGCCCTTGTTCTTGTAGGACGAACCGACAAGGACGGGGTGCAGCTTGCAGGCAATGGTGCCCTTGCGGATGGCGGCCTTCAGCTCGTCGACCGGAATCTCCTCTTCCATGAGGATCTTCTCCATAAGGTCGTCGTCGAAGTTGGCGGCCTCGTCGAGCAGCTCCTGGCGCTTGATCTGGGCAATCTCCTCGAACTCAGCGGGGATGGCATCCATGGGCTCGGGGTAGGTCATGCCCTTGTCGTCGGCCTTGAAGTCCCAGGCGGTCATCGTGACCAGGTCGATGAGGCCCCAGAAGTGGTCCTCCTCGCCCATGGGAACCTGGATGGCGACGGCCGGGGCGTCGAGACGCTCATGCATGGT
>CAKUKJ010000347.1 GCA_934662525.1 uncultured Coriobacteriales bacterium
TGCGCTTGGAACGCAGGACAGGGGTGCGGTGCGTTTCAGCTTCTCCCACTTCAACACCCCCGACGAAATCGATGCCGGCATCGCCGCCGTCCGCGAGATTGCGCAGAAGTTTGCGGCGCGCGGGGGCCGCCATATGGAGTAGTCTGTGCAGCGCATGCTGCGGATGGCCCCGCACCCCCGCATTCCGTCGACTCAAGGAGGGTCCTTGCTCATGAAGCTGTACATCTCGCTCGACATGGAGGGCATGGCCGGCATCTGCCAGCCCATCCAGCAGACCGAAGACCGCGCGGCGTTCCGCGAGGCGCTTCACATGCAGCTTTCCTGGGTTATCGAGGGCATCCAACAAAGCAAGCGCAACGGCGAGGTCACCGACATCGTGATTTCGGACTCCCACGGCGAGGGCACAAACCTCGTGTACTCCCAGGTGAGCGCCATGGACCCGAGGATTTCCCTCGTGGCGGGCTCCCCTCGCCGCACGTTCATGATGGCGGGGCTCGACTCGACCTTCGACGCGTGCTTCTTTGTGGGGTACCACGCCGGCCCCGGCCACGAGCTCGCCAACATGGACCATGCCTTTTCGGGCAAGGTCGTCGACACACTGCGCGTCAACGGCACCGTCATGAACGAGTCATGCGTCAACGCGGCCTTGGCTGGCGACTACGACGTTCCCGTCGCCCTCGTTGTCGGGGATTCCGGCCTGCGCGAGGAGCTTCTCGATGAAGCCCGCATGCCTTGGGTCGAGTATGTCGAGACCAAGCGGTCGCTTTCCAACTGCGCTGCCGTGTTCCGTCCCATGGACGCGATCAGAACCGATACCATTGCGGCGGTGGGACGCGTGCTGTCGCATGCCGCCGATCTCTCTTCGCTGCCCCGCTACACAGTGGCGCATCCCTGCGAGCTCTCAATCCGTTTCCGGCGCACCATCATGGCCGACGAGGTTGCGCAGGTTCCCGGCACCACGCGCGTCGACGGCCTCACGGTCTCAGTTCCCTGCCGCGACATGGCGGAGCTTGTGTGCGGCATCTCGGCCCTCACCACGCTCGCCGGTTGCATGTAGGCATGCACCACCGTTCGTCCAACGTCTCCTGCACATCCTTCGAGAGGATTTTCATATAAAACAAGCAGGTAAATGGAGTAATCCTAAAAATCGATATCTAGCAGGCATAAAAGCGAATAGCCGGTCGCCTAGTTTTAACCTTAAGGTCATTGACCTATCGGTTCTGGCGGCTCACAATGCGCCGCAGGCATGAGCCAACCAAAAGGATTGGGAAGGAAGTACTGCATATGAGCGCTTCGTCCGATATCGCCATTTCCCGCAGGGGCTTCGTGGGCCTGGCCGCCGCAGCCGCCGGTACGCTTGCCGCCTCCGGCATCGTCGGCCCTGCGAAAGCCGCGCGTGCCGAGGAGGGCACCGGCACCGACCGCTACCTCGTGTGGAACCTCGCCGCAGAGCCTGCGAGCTGGGATCCCACCACGAACTCCGAGTCCATCTCCGACTATTTGGTGACCCAGATGTTCGAGGGCCTCACCTACCCCACGGCCGACGGCTACGAGCCCGGCGTCGCCGAGAGCTGGGACGTCTCCGACGACGGCCTTACCTACACCTTCCACCTGCGCGACAACGCCAAGTGGAGCGACGGCACGCCGGTCACCGCCAAGGACTTCGAGTATTCCTGGCGCCGCATCTGCGATCCGGCAGTTGCCTCTGACGCACTGCAGGCCGTGACCGACTACATCGTCGGTGCCCAGGAGTACTTCGAGGGCACCGGTTCGCGCGACGACGTGAAGGCGACCGCCCTCGACGACTACACGTTCGAAGTTGTCCTCAAGAACGCCGCGCCCTTCTTCCCCGAGCTTGTCGCCAACGACGTGTATATGCCCGTGCAGCAGGCCACGGTCGAGGCCAACGGCGAGGGCTGGGAGAAGAAGCCTGAGACGTGCATCGGCAACGGCCCCTTCAAGATGACGCAGTACAACATCGGTGACAGCTTCATTCTTGAGAAGAACGAGAACTACTGGAACGCCGATGCCGTGCAGCTCAAGGGCATCAAGGTCGTCATGATCGGCGACGAGAACACCTCGCTGCAGGGCTATCAGAACGGCGAGATCGACGCGACGGAGACCCTGCCGACCGACCAGATCCCCCAGCTCATCGCCACCGACCCCAATCTCGTCGTCGCCCCCGACACGGGCTGCACCTACCTGATCATGAACTGCGACAAGGCCCCGATCGACGACGTCAACGTGCGCAAGGCCATCGCCGCCGCCATCGACCGCAAGGCCATCGTCGAGCAGGTCACCCAGGCCGGCGAGATTCCCGCCACCGGCATCCTGGCCCCCACGGCCGAGAAGACCGACGGCAGCTCCTATCGCGAGCTTGACGCCTTCGGCTACCCGGTGCCCGAGTACGGCATCGACCCCAACCAGGCGCTCGTCGACGAGGCCAAGCAGTACCTCTCCGACGCCGGCTACCCCGACGGAGAGGGCTTCCCCGAGATTGAGATCACCTACAACACCTCCGACAAGTGGAAGAAGCTCATGGAGGCCATCCAGAGCCAGCTCAAGGAGAACCTCGGCATCACGGTGACGCTGCGCGCCGAGGAGAGCAGCGTGTTCGCGGGCACGCGCCAGCAGGGCGACTTCCAGATCGCCCGCGGCGGCTGGACCAACGTGCCTTTCGACGCAAGCGGCCTCATCAAGCAGTTCACCTCGCAGAACGGCAACAACGCGAGCCAGTGGCGTTGGCAGGAATACGCCGGCGCGCCCTGGGACACCACGCTCAACCCTGGCAATGAGGCCTTCGACGAGGCGTTCAACAAGGCTATGACTCTGCAGGGCACCGAGCGCGACGACGAGTGGGTCGTCGCCGAGCAGGCCCTCATGGACGACATGCCCTGCGTGCCCCTGTATTACCCGGTGCAGACCTACGTCGTGGGGCCCAAGGTCGCCGGTGTCGTGAAGACCAAGTCGCTGCGCTGGGTCTTCAAGGGTGCTTCGATTGTCGAGTAGGGGCGTTCGGTAAGAGATTGCTACCCATAGGCAGGGCGGTCCGCACAACGGGTCGCCCTGCTTTGGTGCCCGGAGCGCTCTCTGCCGACGTGGGTTTGGGAGGACCCCATGTTCAAGTACATCGTCAAGCGTGTGCTCGCGGCGCTCGTCACCATCTGGTTCGTCATGACGGCGACGTTCTTCCTCATGCACGCCATTCCCGGCGACCCGTTCAACGCCGAGAAGATGCCCGACCCCGAGCTGCGCGCGGCCATGTACGAGAAGTACGG
>CAKUKJ010000348.1 GCA_934662525.1 uncultured Coriobacteriales bacterium
GCGCAGGGGGGCCACACGACGCGAGGTGACCTTGAGGCTGCCCAGCTGCGCCCGCGACTCGGTGATGCGGGCGGCAAGCTCGGCCCCTTCGCGTTCCAGGCGGTCGTTGCCGCGCTGCAGGGAATTCGAGCGCTCCTGCACACGGGCAAGCTCGAGCTGGACGTTGTTGGCGTCCTCGTGCGCGAGGCGCTCGGAGCGGCGGGCGTCGTCGAAGGCGTCCTCAAGCTGGATGCGCAGCGACTCGGCGTCCTCAAGCATCTTGACAAGCAGACTGAGCCGCTCCTGCTGACGGTTGAGCTCGGTGAACGTCTGCTGAGACTTCTCACGGGCCTGCTGGCGCTTCTTGTTCACGCCCTCAAGCTCGGCCTTGCTCGTCGAGAGCGTTCTCTCAAGGCGGGCCACTTCGGAGGAACAGGAGCGCTCCTCGCCCGTCAGGCGGGCAACCTTCGTAGAAGCCTGGCCCTGTGCGTCGCGCGCATGCGCCAATTGGTCCTCGGCTGACTCCTGTGCCGTCTGGGCGCTTGCAAGGTCCTCCCGCAACCGGGGCAGGCCTTCCTCCAGCTCGGAAAGCACACGGCGGCGTTCGAAGAGGCTCTGGGAGCTCGCGCCCACCTTGCCGACGTCGAGCAGGCCCCCTTTGGACGCGACGGCGCCGTCGGGCGTGGCAAAACGAAGCCCGGGGAAGCGGGCCGCAGCGCGGCATGCCTCCTCGACGCTGGTCACGACCCAGACGTCCTGCAGGTAGGCGCGTGCCACCGACTCAAAGCCCGGCCGGGAGGACACCCGGTCGAGCAGGCGATAGCCCGGCACGCCTTCGGCGTCGATCCGAGGCGCGTCGAACGCGGCCTCCACGATGTGGATGGTGCCTGCCGAACCCGCCGCAAGGCGCTGCGCCGCCTGCCCTAGGCCCACGAGGCCGTCCGAGCCTTCGACGACGAATCCCGTGAGCCCGTCGCCAAGCAAGCGCTCGACCAGGCCTTCCAGCTCACCGGGGACGTTGAGCACCTCGCTTGTGCGCGCCGCGCACGCCTGGGCGGCGGAGTCGCCTGAAAGACGCTTGGCAAGCGGCACGGAGTTCTCGGCCTGCGCCACCGTCTCGCGCGCCGCGCTCGCCCGCGCCTCCGCCCCCGCAAGCGCGCGCTGCGCCTGCGACGCCTGGGCCTGCGCCGCGCCCAAGGCATCCTTTGCCTGCTTAAAAGCCTGGGTGGCCGCCTCCTGCTCGCGGCGCGCCTCATCGATGCCCGAACGCGCCGCGTCAAGCCTCGCCTGGGCCTGGGCAAGCTGGGCATCGAGCTGGGAGATCGTCTCATCGAGCTGCTCGGCCCTGGTGGCGAAGATGCCGTCCTGAACCTCGGCGTTCTTCACGGCATCCTGCGCCTTGGCGAGCGCCACGGCGCATTGGTCGCGGTCGCGCTGGATGGAGCGCCAGTTCGTGCGCGCCTGGTCAAGCTCTTCCTCGGCCTTGCGGCGCGCCTTGCGAGCGACATCGACCGCCTGCTTTGTCTCGGAAGACCGTGCACGAAGCTTGCCAAGGGCCGCCACGGCCTCGTCGTAATCAACGCGGGCGTGCTCAGTCTCCTCAAGGATCTGCTTGCCGCGCGCCTCGTCGGTCTCCACGAGGTCGCAGAGCTGCTCGGTGCGCTGGGTCATGTTGCGGCCCTTCTCGTCGAGCAGGCGCAGCGACCCCTCGAGCTTCTCGCACACAAGCTGGCTGCGACGACGCTGCTCGGAGAGGTCGCCGGCAAAGATGCCTTTCTCCTCAAGCAGCAGGCGCAGCTGGTCGAGCTCCTGGGTTCGCTGCGTCACGACGGCGTTGGCCACATCTCGCGCGCTTGAGCGCTCGCGCTCCTCGCGCTGGACCGCGTCCCATCGGGCTTGCAGGCGGCGCAGGTCGTCCACGGCGAGGATGCAGCGCAGCTCGCGGGCGCGCTCGGATATCTCGGAGGCGCGCTTGGCCTTGTCCACCTGGCGTTCCAGGGGCTTGAGCTGCCGCGACACCTCCTTCTGCACGTCAAGCACGCGCTGCAGGTGGTTTTCCATGCTCTCGAGGCGCTTGAGCGAGCGCTCGCGGCGGCGCTTGTGCTTGGAGATGCCGGCCGCCTCCTCGATGAGGCTGCGGCGTTCCTCGGGTTTGCTCGCCAGGATGGAATCAAGCTTGCCCTGGCCGATGATGGAGTGCGTCTCCTTGCCCAAGCCCGTATCATGCAGGATGTCGGTGATGTCGAGCAGGCGCGCAGGGGCGCCGTTGATGAGGTACTCGCTTTCGCCGGAGCGATACATGCGCCGGGTGACCACGACTTCCTCGAAGTCGACAGGCAGCACATGGTCGGAGTTGTCCAGCGTCAGGTCGACCTCCGCCATGCCCACCGGCTTGCGCGCCGAAGACCCGGCGAACACGACATCCTCCATCGCGGCGCCGCGCAGCTGCTTGGCGCTCTGCTCCCCAAGAACCCAGCGTATGGCGTCGCTGACGTTGGACTTGCCCGAGCCGTTGGGCCCCACGATGACCGTGAGGCCCGGCTCGAACACCATATGCGCCCTGTCGGCAAACGATTTGAATCCCTTGAGGGTGAGCGACTTCAGGTACACCGGCTACTCCCCGTCGGCAGGGGCGCCGTCCTGCTCGGAGGCGGGCCGCGCGCCCGTCGATTGGACGTCCTCGGGCGCGTCGGACTTGACGTAGCCCAGGTTCCTCAAAGCCTGCTGCGCCGCCTCTGCCTCGGCCTCCTTCTTCGAGGAGCCCACGCCGCGCCCCACATGGCGCTCGCCCAAAAGGCAGTCGCAGGTGAACACGGGAACATGCGCGGGCCCACCCACGCTGATGAGCTCATAGCGGGGCGTCTCGCGGAACTGCGCCTGCGTCTTCTCCTGTAACAGCGACTTGGGGTTCTCCTTGGGCAGGGCCCGGCCTGCCACCATGAGGGGGCCGAGCGTGCGCAGCACCCAGCGACGGGCCGCCTCAAGGCCGCCGTCGATGAAGATGGCTCCTGTCACGGCCTCGTAGACGTTCTCAAGCGCAGAGTGCATGCCGCGCGCGCCCGTGCCCTTCTCCGACAGGCCCATGATGATGATGTCCTCGAAACCGAGCTCGTGGGCAACCTTGGAAAGGGTCTCGCCGGAGATGATGGAGACCTTCAGGCGCGTGAGCCCGCCCTCGTCGATGTCGGGGAACTTGCGGTAGACCTCGTCGGCCACGAGGAAGCCCACGACGGAGTCCCCCAAAAACTCAAGGCGCTCATATCCTGCGGTGACGGGCTTGTTCTCCACAGCAGAGG
>CAKUKJ010000349.1 GCA_934662525.1 uncultured Coriobacteriales bacterium
GAGCGGGCGCGCAGCCAGCCGCTGCCCGACCCGGCCGACGAGGACCTGGCCACGCTGCGCGCCCGGGCCCTGGCCGCAGCAGACGCGCGTGCCGCGCAGGACGGCCTAGCCTTCCCCTTCGAGGCAGCCCTGCGTGCGCCGGGCATGTCGTTCATCTGCGAGGTCAAGCGCGCCTCGCCTTCCAAGGGCCTCATCGCGGCGGATTTCCCTTATCTCGACATCGCCCGCGATTACGAGCGCGCGGGTGCCGCCGCCATCTCGTGCCTCACCGAGCCGCGCTGGTTCCAGGGGTGCGACCGCTATCTGGCAGAGATTGCCGGGCGGGTACGCATCCCCGTCTTGCGCAAGGATTTCGTGGTGAGCGAGTACATGGTGTACGAGGCGGGCGCCCTGGGGGCTTCTGCGGTGCTGCTCATCTGCTCGCTGCTTTCTGATGCCCAGCTGGCCGAGTACATTGGAATCGCCGACAGGCTTGGCATGTCGTGCCTGGTAGAAGCCCATGATGCCGACGAGCTGCAACGCGCGCTCAAGGCGGGAGCGCGTGTGGTGGGCGTGAACAACCGCGATTTGCGCACGTTCGAGGTCGACCTCGGCACGAGCCGTCGGTTGCGCGCCCTCGTGCCGCCCGAGGTGCTCTTCGTCTCTGAGAGCGGCTATGCCTGCGCGGCCGACGTCGCCCGCTCGCGAGCCGACGGGGTCGACGCCGTGCTCGTGGGCGAGGTCCTCATGCGCGCCCCCGACCGAGCGGCTGCCTTGGCGGGTCTGCGGGGCGAGGGCCTGTGAGCGGGGAGCCGGGACGCCGTGCCCAGGCGTGCGCGTGGTTGCGCGGGCTTGCGCAGGCGCCCGTCCTGCAGGCGCCTGCGGTGAAGCTCTGTGGCCTTAGCTGCGAGCGCGATGTGGACGCGGCGCTTGAGGCGGGGGCCGACCTGCTAGGCTTTGTGTCGGACGTGTCTGCGTCGCGCCGCAGCGTGGGCCCTGCCCGGCTGGCCGAGCTTTGTGTCCGCGTGCATGCGCGAGCCTCCGGCAGCCCTGCGGGCCCGCCCTGGTGCGTCGGCGTGTTTGTCGACGAGCCCATCGCCCCCCTGGTCGCCCTGCTTGCGCAAGGCCCCGATGCCCCCGGCCCCGACCTCGTGCAGCTCCACGGCCACGAGGACGCGGCCTACATCGCAGAGCTGCGCCGGGCCTTGGGGGCGGTGGGCGAGGACGTCGGCATCATCCAGGCGTTTCGCATCCACGAGCCTGCCGACGTCGCCCGGGCCAATGCGAGCGCGGCCGACATGGTGCTGCTCGACGCGGGCGCGGGCTGCGGGCAGTCGTTCGATTGGTCGCTCGCGCGGCTCTGCACCAGGCCGTTCTTCCTGGCAGGCGGCCTGTGCCACGGCAACCTTGCCCAGGCGGCGGCGCAGGTGCGTCCTTGGGGCGTCGACACGAGCTCCGGCATAGAGACCGACGGCAAGAAAGACCCGATGAAGATGAAGGCCGCCGTGCATGCGGTGCGTGGCGAGAAAGGAGCGCATACATATGAGTGAAGGAAGGTTCGGCATCCACGGGGGGCAGTACATCCCCGAGACGCTGATGAACGCGGTGAACGAGCTGGCAGACGCCTACAACCATTACAAGGGCGACCCGGCGTTCAACGCCGAGCTCACCGACCTGTTCAACAACTATGCCGGCAGGCCCAGCCTGCTGTATTTCGCGCAGAACATGACGTCCGACTTGGGCGGCGCCAAGGTGTACCTCAAGCGCGAGGACCTCAACCACACCGGCGCCCACAAGATCAACAACGTGCTGGGCCAGGCCCTGCTTGCCAAGCGCATGGGCAAGACACGTCTCATCGCCGAGACGGGCGCGGGCCAGCACGGCGTGGCCACCGCCACCGCGGCCGCGCTCATGGGCATGGAGTGTGTCGTGTACATGGGCGAGGAGGACACGCGCCGCCAGGCGCTCAACGTCTACAAGATGCGCCTGCTGGGCGCGGAGGTGCGCCCGGTGAGCACAGGCACGGGCACTCTCAAGGACGCCGTCTCCGAGACGTTCCGCGAGTGGACGAGCCGCATCGCCGACACCCACTACTGCCTGGGCTCGGTCATGGGGCCGCACCCGTTCCCCACCATCGTGCGGGACTTCCAGGCCGTCATCTCGCGCGAGATAAAGGCGCAGATGCTCGAGCGCGAAGGGCGGCTGCCCGACGTGGTCATGGCGTGCGTGGGCGGCGGGTCCAACGCCATCGGCACGTTCTACCACTTCATCGACGACGCGGGCGTGCGCCTCATCGGTTGCGAGGCGGCCGGGCGCGGCGTGGGTACGCGCGAGACGGCGGCCACCATCGCCACGGGCAAGCTCGGCATCTTCCATGGCATGAAGAGCTACTTCTGCCAGGATGAGAACGGCCAGATCGCGCCGGTTTACTCCATCTCGGCCGGTTTGGACTACCCCGGCATCGGGCCCGAGCATGCGATGCTGCACGACACGGGCCGTGCCGAGTACGTGCCGGTGACCGACGACGAGGCCGTGGGCGCGTTTGAGTACCTGAGCAGGACGGAAGGCATCATCCCGGCCATTGAGAGCGCCCACGCCGTGGCGCACGCGCTCAAGATCGTGCCGCAGATGGACAAGGACAAGATCGTGGTCGTCACCATCTCGGGCCGAGGGGACAAGGACTGCGCCAGCGTGGCGCGCTATCGTGGGGAGGATATCGATGAGTAACAAGAAGCAGATGGGCGTGGCCGAGGCCCGCATCCGCGCGGCGTTTGCAGGGGGCAAGGCGTTCATCCCCTTCGTGACCTGCGGCGACCCCGACCTCGAGACGACCGAGAGGCTCGTGCTCGCCATGGTTGAGGCCGGAGCGGACCTCATCGAGCTGGGCATCCCCTTCTCCGACCCCATGGCCGAGGGCCCTGTCATCCAGGAGGCCGACACGCGGGCCCTGGTGGCTGGCACCGACACCGACAAGGTCTTTGAGCTGGTGGAGCGCCTGCGCACAAAGACCGACGTGCCGTTCGCGTTCATGACCTACGCAAACGTCGTGTTCTCCCAGGGCGTCGAGAGGTTTGCCGAGCGCATGGCCCAGGCGGGCGTGGAGGCGCTCATCCTGCCCGACGTGCCCTTCGAGGAGCGCGAGGAGTTCGCCGGTCCCTGCCGCGAGGCGGGCGTCGTGCTCATCTCGATGGTTGCGCCCACCTCGCATGAGCGCGTGCGGGCGATTGCGCAGGCGGCCGAGGGGTTCGTGTACTGCGTGAGCTCGCTGGGCGTGACGGGCGTGCGCAGCTC
>CAKUKJ010000350.1 GCA_934662525.1 uncultured Coriobacteriales bacterium
GCTATGTCGAAGGGCTGTTCGGGGCCGAGCAGCGACGCGCCCATCCCATGTTTTACGGCGCCGTGTTCTATGCGCCCCAGCCGCACCCCGATGCCACGTACCGCGTGAACGACTACGAGGCCTACATCTGCCGCAACGGCGCCTGGCGGCGCAAGCTTCCCTGTGAAGAGGAGACGCGCAGCCGCGACTTGGCCCTTGTGCTCCACACAATCGACCACGAGATGCGCCGCATATGGGAGTTTCCCAAGCAGGTGCGCGCCTATGAGGTGCCCCGCTATGTTGAGGGGTTCGTCGTCAAAGAGGCCGAGGCGGCCCATGCCGTGTGGCTTGCCGCCCGGGCCCCGAAGGTTCCCAAGGTGAAGATCGACCGCTCGCTTCTACGCGGCATCCGCAGCGCTGCCGTCAAGACACGCGAGTCGTTGCTGGTAGACGAGGAGCGCGAGGAAGCCCCCGTGTGGGGGGCGCAGGCTGGTGCCGCCGCCGCGCCGGTCGAAGGCACCTTGATCCAGATAGTTCCGTCAGCGTCGGATGCGCCCAACCCGCCCTTGCCTGGCGATTCCTTGCCTGGCGATTCGCCCGATATCGTGGTCCAGGGCGTCGCCTCGAAGCAGGCCCCCATGCCTGCGGATGCCCCTGCGGACGCTGCCCCCTGCGGCCTCATGCCTTCGGAGCTCGCCTTCCTGCGCGCCCTGCTCGCGGGCGGCCTTGCCGCTGCACGTGCGGCCACCGGTTCCGTCATGCTCAGTCTTGTGGTCGACTCCGTCAACGAGAAGCTCTACGACGAGATCGGCGACGCCGTCATCGAATGCGATGGCGACACCCCCCACCTCGTGGAAGACTATCGCGACGACGTGACCGCGCTGCTTGCATAGCCTTCATACATGCTCCTGGTTTCTTGTCCATACCGGGTGATATACTGCAAGAGCTATTAATTTTAATAGCTCGATGAAGGGAGTTCACCATGCCGATGGCAGTGAGTACTGTTACGCGAACCGGACAAGTCACTCTCCCCAAGGAGTTCAGGGATATTCTCGGCATTGGCGTGCAAGATCAGGTTGTCTTTTTGAGCGATGGAAAGCGGGTCGAGGTTGCCGCGGTTCCTGAAGACCCGCTTACCCTGAAAAGCGGTAACGAGTTTTGGGACGGTATAGAACAGGCACGTGAAGACTATGCCGCTGGCCGTTTTATGCCTGCCGGCGCCACCGTTGCAAGGCTCAGGGCTCAATATGGCCTATGAGGTCGTGGTTCTCGAAACCTATGAGACGGCGCTCGAGGCGGCAATAGCGTATCGGGTGTCGTTTTTTGGTGCCCGCAACGCCCAATCCCTCCTCGCGGAGCAGGAATCCGTCGAGGCGCGTCTTGCCGCTTTCCCAAAATCGGGTGCGCCCGTTGATGCGCATGCTGAAGCGAATGATGGTGACGTCTTGCGCTGGGTTTCTGTTGGGCCGTATATAGCAGTGTATGAAACAGATTCGCTGAATCAGAGGGTCTTGTTCGAAATGCTCTTTTATTCCCGCGAGGATTGGCGGGAGAAAATCAGGAAGGTAGCTCGATGAACGCAGCTGGAAGTGCTCGTAAGGCGGCCGAGGCCCCCAAGGTGCCCAAGCGTATCGCCTCGGTCATCATCAACTCGCTCAAGGGCGGCGTCGTGCCGCGCGTGGGCCTGCCGTACATCACCGTGGGCCGCGAGGCCGAGATTGCGGCCTTGCTGCACGACCTCGAGCTCGTGGGGGAGGGCGGCGCGTCGTTCCGCTTCCTCGTGGGCCGTTACGGCTCGGGCAAGAGCTTCCTTTTGCAGACCATCCGCAACCATGCGATGGGCAAGAACTTCGTCGTGGCCGACGCCGACCTGTCGCCCGAGCGGCGCCTGCAGGGCACGAAGGGCCAGGGCCTCGCCACTTACCGCGAGCTCATAAGCAACCTCTCCACCAAGACGCGCCCCGAGGGAGGCGCCCTCACGCTCATCCTCGACCGCTGGATCTCAAACGTGCAGATGGAGGTGGCCGCAGAAGGCGGCTTCGACCTTGCCAACCCTGCCGACCCCGCGTTTGCCGCCGAGGTTGAAAAACGCATCTACGTCGTCATCCGCCAACTGCAGGACATGGTGCACGGCTATGATTTCGCCCGCTTGTTGGCGATGTACTTCCGCGCCTACATCGAGGCAGACGATGAGACGAAGGCAAACGTCGTGCGGTGGTTCCGCGGCGAGTATCGTACGCGCGCCGAGGCGAAGGCCGACCTGGGCGTCAATATCGTCATTGGTGACGACGACTGGTACGACTACATCAAGCTGTTTGCAAACTTCCTCAAGGGCGCGGGATACGCGGGCCTCGTGGTGCTTGTCGACGAGCTTGTAAACCTGTACAAGATTCCCAACGCCGTGTCGCGCCAGTACAACTACGAGAAGATCCTCACCATGTACAACGATACGCTCCAAGGCCGCGCAAGCTATTTGGGCATCATCATGAGCGGTACGCCCCAGTGCGTGGAGGACCGCCGCCGCGGCCTTTACAGCTACGAGGCGCTGCGCAGCCGCCTGGCGCAGGGCAGGTTCGCCGGAGAGGGTCATGTGGACATGCTCGCCCCCGTTATCCAGCTGCAACCCCTCACGCCTGAGGAGATGCTCGTGCTCATCGAGAAGCTGGCCGACATCCATGCGGGGTTCTTCGGGTACGACCGTGCACTCAAGGAAAACGACCTGGTCGCGTTTTTGCAGGTGGAGCTCTCGCGCGTGGGAGCCGACAGCCACATCACGCCTCGCGAGATCATCCGCGATTTCGTGGAACTGCTCGACATCCTCTATCAGAACCCCGCCCTCACGCTTGAGGAGCTTGTGAACGACCCGGCCTTTGCCACGCGGCCCGCAACGCTTCCCTGCGACGAGGAGCCTGCGTCTCCCTCCGCCGCTGCTGCCGCCCAGCCCGCTTCCGCAAACGTGGTCGGCAACCCTGCGGCCAACGAGCCCGGCCCGCGTCACACGCCTGCCACCCCTGCGGCTGCGCGCACGTTCGCCGAGTTCACCATCTAGGCGGCGCGCTTGAGCATCTTCGACCGATACGCGCCCTTCGTGCAGGATTTCATCTACTCGCACGGGTGGGAGTCGCTACGTGGCATCCAGGTGGCGGCGGGCGACGCCATTTTCAACACCGATGAGAACGTGCTGCTCGCTGCCTCCACGGCCTCGGGCAAGACGGAGGCGGCGTTCTTCCCGATTCTCTCGCTTTTCGACGAGGACCCGCCTGCCTCGGTGGGAGCCATCTACGTGGGCC
>CAKUKJ010000351.1 GCA_934662525.1 uncultured Coriobacteriales bacterium
GTCCATGACCTCCTGCACGTTGCCCTCGGCAAGCATGGCGAAGCCGGTCTGGCGGCAGGCCATGACGTCGGAGTGGTCGCCGAAGATGTTGAGAGCGTGCGTGGAGACGGTGCGGGCGCTCACGTGGAAGACGCTGGGCAGCTGCTCGGCGGCAATCTTGTACATGTTGGGAATCATGAGCAGCAGGCCCTGTGAGGCGGTGTAAGTCGTGGTGAGGGCGCCGCTCGTGAGCGAGCCGTGCACGGCGCCTGCGGCGCCTGCCTCGGATTCCATCTCGCACACCTTGACGGTCGTGCCGAAGATGTTCTTGCGGCCCTGGGCGCTCCACTGGTCCACGTAGTCGGCCATGGGGCTCGAAGGGGTGATGGGGTAGATGCCCGCCACTTCGGTAAACGCGTAGCTGACGTGCGCTGCGGCGTTGTTGCCGTCCATGGACTTGAGCTGTCGCGCCATGTTCTCTCCTGTTCCCGTGTCGTTGTAGGCGGGCCTGCGATGCGCGCCCGCGCTGAGTCGAACGACCGTAACCTTACCGCGCCTCCATGCCGCTCGCCGCCGCTTTTCGCCTGCGTGTTTCTGAGGGCGCGTGAGAGGTCACCGGCAAGAAAAAGTACATAAGCCCCTGCCACCCGCCGGCGAATCATGCGCGTTGGGGTTGGCGGGCGAGTCAATGGTTGCTTGTTCTTTTCCATACGCATGCGCGTATGTCGTGCGGGCCTGGGACCATGCGGCAAAGAAAGATTCATGGGGATACAATGCGATATGGGAACACGAAAGGGGCTTCAAGACGAAAGGTCCGCCCATGATTCTCTATCACGGCAGCAACGTCGAGGTTCGGCAGCCCAGGCTGCTCAGAGTTCAGCGGCCGCTTGACTTCGGCCCCGGTTTCTATACAACCAGCGACAAGGGCAAAGCCGCCAAGTGGGCAGACCGCACGGCACGCATCAGGGGAGATGGCAGCCCCCTCGTCTCTGTCTATGAGGTGGATGAGGAAGTGTTTGCCGATTTGGAGGTGCTCTCCTTCAACTCGGCCGACAAAGATTGGCTCCGTTTTGTCGCGGCAAACCGGCGCAGCCTCGCCATAAATGACGGCTGGGATGTGGTCTGCGGCCCTGTGGCTGACGACCAGACGATGCCTACTCTCATGCTGTTCCTCGATGGCTTCCTCACTGAGGACGAGGCCATTGCCCGACTTCTCCCGCAGAAGCTCAAGGGCCAGCTCGTCTTCAAGACCGACGTGGCGCTTGCGGCTTTGAGATGCACAGGGGTGGTGTCTTTATGAGCAAGATGCCTTATTTTGCCATCGACTACTACGATCGGCAAGTCATCCAGAGCATCATAGACAAGTATGGCCTCGACCCGATGGACGCCATTCGGCAATTCATTTGCTCAGAGACCCACTCGCTGCTTGAGGATGCGGCAAACGGCATGTGGAGCTTCCCTACACATGCCGTCTTCGACATGTGGGAGGCCGAGAGGGTCACGGGCAACCCCCGCAACTCCATCGCCATAAGGGGCGAGTGACATGAGCGAGGAACAGAAATTCTTTGTTTATCTGCTCGAATGCTATGCTGCAGCGAAGAATCGACCGACGGGCGAAGTTCTGCGTGAGTGGGACAGGCTCGGTGTCACTCAGGAGATATACGACGGCTACTGGATGTACCATACCGAGGCCATAGAGAATGCCTTCGCGGACATAGACAGCCTTGTGGCGACCGGCAGGCACGCGTATTGAGGTGCGGGCTGTCCGGAAGCGTTTCATATGCCAGAGAAGTGCAATTGGGGCCTCGAAGTCGGAGACACGCCCAGACTCGAGGCCCCAATTTTTTGATGACCGCCCTTGTTTCGAAGGGATTCGCCCTTAGTGGTGGAACAGCCTCATGCCGGTGAAGGCCATGGCGATGCCGTAGCGGTCGGCCGTCTCGATCACGTTGTCGTCGCGGATGGAGCCGCCGGGCTCCACGATGTAGTCGACGCCCGACTTGCGCGCGCGCTCCACGTTGTCGCCGAAGGGGAAGAACGCGTCGGAGCCCACGGTCACGCCGCTCTGCGTGGCGATCCAGGCCTTCTTCTCCTCACGGGTGAGAGGCTCGGGCTTCACCTTGAACACCTGTTGCCACTCGCCCTCGCGCAGCACGTCTTCCCACTCGTCGGAGGTGTAGACGTCGATGGCGTTGTCGCGGTTGGGGCGGCGGATGCCGTCGACGAACTGCAGGTTCAGCACTTTCGGGTGTTGGCGGATGTACCAGTTGTCGGCCTTGTTGCCGGCCAGGCGCGTGCAGTGGATGCGGCTCTGCTGGCCCGCGCCGATGCCGATGGCCTGGCCGTCCTTCACATAGCACACAGAGTTGGACTGCGTGTACTTGAGCGTGATGAGTGCGACGACCATGTCGGTCTTGGCAGCCTCGGGAATCTCCTTGTTGGCGGTCACGACGTTGTCGAGCAGGTCGGCCGAAATGGCGTAGTTGTTGCGTCCCTGCTCAAATGTGATGCCGAAGACGTCCTTCGTCTCCTGCGCCGCAGGCACGTAGGAGGGGTCGATCTGCACGACATTGTACTTGCCGGCCTTCTTGGTCTTGAGGATCTCAAGCGCCTCGTCGGTGTAGCCGGGAGCGATGATGCCGTCGGACACCTCGCCCTTGAGGTAGCGGGCCACGTCGGTGTCGCAGGTGTCGGACAAGGCCACCCAGTCGCCGTAGGAGCACAGGCGGTCGGCGCCGCGTGCGCGGATGTAAGCGCAGGCGATGGGGGAGAGCTCGCCCGTGCCGACGGGGCTGTCGTCGACGAAGTACATCTTGCGGTCGGTCTCGCTGAGCGGCTTGCCCACCGCCGCGCCGGCGGGGGAGACGTGCTTGAAGGAAGCTGCGGCGGGAAGGCCGGTGGCCTGCTTCAGCTCACGCACGAGCTGCCAGGAGTTGAGGGCGTCGAGGAAGTTGATGTAGCCGGGCTTGCCGTTGAGCACGGTGAGGGGCAGGTCCCCACCATCCTTCATGAAGATGCGGGCAGGTTTCTGGTTGGGGTTGCAGCCGTACTTGAGCTCGAGTTCGTTCATGATGAATCTCCTTTGTAGGACCTGGGATGTTCGGTTCATACTCAGACAGTTTCGCCGCATATATCGCGGCGAAAAACTCGTCTGAACCGAACATCCCAGGTCAGCAACTGATACATGGACGGTAGGGGCTGCAAGGAGCCCTTGCCATCGCAAGATATGGGTACTTCAGTACAAAAAGGGTTTTAGGTGTCCTGGTGAGGGG
>CAKUKJ010000352.1 GCA_934662525.1 uncultured Coriobacteriales bacterium
GTACATCTGCGCGTCGCCCTCGTAGCCGCCCGTGGCGAGCAGCACGCCCTTGTTGGCCTTGACGTAGATGACGCTGCCGTCGGGCTTTTGCACGCCCACGCCGTCGACGCGGCGCGTCACGGCGTCTTGCACGAGGCAGACGACGCGATGGCTGTAGTTGGGCTGGGCCCCGCGCACCTCGGCTGCGGCGGCCATGCCGTTCCAGCAGCCGCCGTTCTCGAAGGGCACGCCGCCGTTCTTCTTGCGGAAGTGGCCTGTGGCGCCCACGAAGTCGGCGCCCTCGAGATCGGGGAACTCCACGAGCAGCGTGCCATAGCGAAGCGCGCCGCCGCCCGAGTAGCCCACCTCGTAGCCCGCAGGCTCAAGGGCGCCCTGAATCCACTCGATGTCGCTGGAGAACTCGGTGGTCAGCCATTCGAAGTCCTCGTCGGGCACGGGGTTGGGCTCGTTCATGGCGCGCATGTAGGTGCGGAACGTCTCGATGTCGTTGGGGTCGGGGAAGATGACGCACTGGCCCGAGGCCACGGCCTGTCCGCCGGCGTTCTCCTCGTCGGACTTGTCGTAGATGACGACGTCGACGTTGGGGTCGATCTCCACGGCCTCGACGTAGGCGGAGGTGCCGGCCATGCCATAGCCCACGATGACGATGTCGTGCTCCTCGTCCCAGGTGACGTTCTGGGTCGCCTTGACCCAGGAGCTCGGGTCCTTGTACGCGGCGTCCGTCGCCGTGTTTTCGGCGCTGTCAGCCAAGGCGGTGGTTGCCGCGGCGGCCATGCCCAGCGACGCCCCTGCCAGGGCGGCTCCCTTTACGAGGTTGCGGCGGGTGACGCTTTTGCTTCGTGCACTCATGACGGTCCCCTTAATGGTTGCCTTGCCTTGCGCTCCCTATTGCGCCAGGTCAAGGTTGTGCGGGCGCGCCTGCCTTTTGCGGTCTTCCAACCGCTTGGCTCCCCAGCTGCCGGCCGGCGCGTCTTGAGGCCGTTATAGCGCCCCGCGCCGGGCTGCGCATCCACCGAGGGACGGTTGCGAGAGGAGGGAGCAGGGGGAGACGACACGGCCGCGACATCCTCCTTTCGGGTGGATGGGGCGGGGGCGAGGCGCTTGCCATATTGGCAAAAATGCTTCTTTACGAGGTGGTATACAAGGCCCGTGCATTTTGCATGGGGTGTGCGTGCCGCGCGATGCGCCTATATTGGAAATCGGGTTTGTAAGAGCCTGCCGTGAGGATTGGGCGAGCTGCCATGTGAGATGGTGCGGGGCACTGGCACCGCGTGCGATATCGGTGTCCGAGCTGCCGGCAAAAGGGAAGGGGCACGCGATGGGATGCGAACGGGCCGTGCATGACGATGAGCGCGGCGGGCGAGACGGCATGGCGTTGGGCGAGGCGCTCGAGCTTGCCGTGAAATGGGCGCTGCCGGCGTCGCCTCTGTTTCTCGCGATCCTCATGTTGCTCGCGCACGCCCCCTACGCCGCCCCCATCGTGCCGGCGGCGCACTTCTACCTGGCATGCACGTGCGGGGCGGTTGTGGGGCTGGCGATATGCCTGCTGCCGATCCGCACGACCGCGGTCGTGGCGGTGGGGATGTGCGTGCTCGGCGGCGTGGCGCTTGAGACCGCCTGGCTCGTCCTGCTCATGGCGGAAAGCACGGGTAGTGCGGCGCTTTTGCTCTGCGGGGCCGCTGCGGGCGGCCTCTCCAGCGCGTGGCTGCTCGTCTTGTGGCTGTGGGTGGGGCAGAGCCCGAGCGTGACGTGCGAGATGCTGAAGTTTGCCTGCGTGTTTGGCGTGGCGTACGTGCTGTACACGTTGTTCTCCGTCGTGCCCCATGCGGGGGTCGTGAGCTATTTCTTCCCCGTCCTGACTTGCGTGCCGCTCTCCGTCCTCGCACGCGGCCAGATGTTTGCAGGCAAGGGGGTTGAGCCTTGCGCCCGGCTTGTGCCTGCCTCCCATCCCCGGGTGGGACGAGTGCTCGTGACGGCCGCGCTGCTCGCGGCGTTCGGCGCCGGTTTTGCCGCCTTGGGCTTTGGGGGCGAGCGCGTGGAACAGGGTGCGGGCCTTCTGGCGCTTTTGCTTGCGGGGTGCTTGCTGGTGCGCCCCGGCGACGCCGAGCTCCTGCGCATCGCCGCCATGCCGCTCGTCGTGCTCGCCCTGTGCTATGAGGCGCTGGCCGGCCACGGAAACGCGTTTGCCTTTTTCTTGGCCGGGTGTGGCTCTCTTGTGACCTGGCTGTTCTTGCAGCATAGGTTCGGCCGCGGCGAGCCCGTCCTTACCACCGTTCGGGCGATCGCCCTGCGCATCGCGTTCATCGCGGCATGCGCCGGCGTGGGGATACTTGTGGGATATGCGGTTTTTGAGTCGCTCGACGTTGAGCCTGTCGTGCAACTGTTCACGCTTGTGGCGGTCATCGTGCTGATCGACTTCGTGTGGCGCGCGGTGTCGTTGCCGCGTGCGGTGCCGGCGTCGGCGGGCACGGGCCTTGTCGAGCCCTCGTGCGTCGCGGGGGAGGGCGCACGGGCATGTGTGGGAGCCGAGCCGGCGAATCTTCCCGGCGAGCGGGAGCTCTATGCGAGCCTGGGCCTCTCCCCGCGCGAGGTTCAGGTTGCCGAGCTCCTCTGTGAGAGCCGCAGCGTCAGCTATATCTCGCAAGTCCTCGGCATGGCTCCAAGCACCACCAAGACCCATGTTCGCCACATCTACGAGAAGGCCGGCGTCCATTCGCGCTCCGACCTGCAGCTGCTTGCGCGGGGCAGGTGAGGCAAGGCGTGTGGGGATGATCCGCTCTGCGCCGGTTCGGTGAAGCGCCCCCTGCGCGTCACCTGGTGCGGCGAGCTGGTGAAAAAGCGCGTGCAAGCCTGTGCGTTCGTGCTTTGGGCTCGTACGATGCACGCGGCGATGAATCGGACTCGCCTCACGCCTGGCGTGTGGGGCGGGCTCTATGCAGAAAGGACGTATGCAACATGCTTGCCAACTATACTGTCCGCCTGGAGAAGGTGCGGCGCAACCTCGAGGCGCTCAGCCTCACCCAGATGCTCGTGAGCGACCCCATGAGCATCTGCTGGCTCACGGGGTTCTACGTCGACCCGGGCGAGCGCTTCCACGGCCTTGTCATCCGTGCGGGCGCAGACCCCGTGCTTGTGGTGAACGACCTGTTCCCGGTGCCTGCCGGCGTCGCCGTGGCCACGCGGGGCTACCGCGACGAGGACGACCCGCTCGCCCTCGTCGCCGACCTCACCGACCATGCGGCGCCCCTGG
>CAKUKJ010000353.1 GCA_934662525.1 uncultured Coriobacteriales bacterium
CGGCCATGCGGACCGTCGACGGGTGGACGCTCGCGCTCGCCCGAGACGTCGAGCTGCGCTGGCGCGACGACTCCCTAGCGGCCGATGCGACGGCTCCCGCTCACCCCGTACGGTGACATCATGCGCACTCTCGCCCGCGTCCTGCTCGCCTCCGGAATGATCTTCGCCGGCCTCACGCACCTGTTCTGGGGGCGACGGGACTTCCGCGCCCAGGTGCCCGACTGGGCGGTCGACGACCTGCCGCTGGACAAGGATGCGGTGGTGTTGATCTCCGGCGTCGTCGAGATCGGCTTCGGCGCGGCGCTGCTGACGCTGCCACGCGAGCGCCGCCGGATCGGCACGCTTCTCGCGCTGTTCTTCGCGGCGATCTTCCCGGGCAACGTCGATCAGTGGCGGGCTCGCCGGTCGGCGTTCGGCCTCGACACCGACGCCAAACGATTCGGGCGGCTGTTCTTCCAGCCGGTGCTGATCGCGTGGGCCTGGTGGTCGACGCGCTGACGCGTCAGAGCGAGGCGCGGTTGCGGCCGCTGTTCTTCGCGCGGTACATCGCGGCGTCGGCGGCGTCCAGGAGGACGTCGGGTGCGCGCAGGGCGTCCAGCGGCACGACGCCGCACGAAGCCGTGACGACGATCTCACGGCCGCCGCCGATGGCGATGGGCTGACCGATCTCGTCGACCATCCGCCGCGCGACGAGCTCGTCGGCGGGAGGCTCGACACCGAGGCAGAGCACGACGAATTCGTCGCCACCCAGGCGCGCGATCGTGTCGGTGGAGCGACTGATCGACGACAGCCGTCCGGCGACCGAGCGCAGGACCACGTCTCCGGTCTCGTGGCCGAAGCGGTCGTTGACGCTCTTGAAGCGGTCGAGGTCGAGGAACATGAGGCAGCCCGGGCGACCTTCGGCGACCGCCTTCTCCAGCCGGTCGAGCAGAGAGCGGCGATTCTGCAGCCCCGTCAGCGGGTCGATGAGGGCCAGTTCGGCCAGGCGTGCGTCATCGCGCCGATCGAGAGCCTCCGCGAGCTCGCGGCCGAACACCCGTGCCTCCTCCACGAGACTCCCCCACGGCAGAGCGGTGCCCGACACCGACTCGCTCCACGCCGAGAACGACCGTCGCGGCGACAGCGGGGTGTCGCGGTTGGCATCGCTCTGGTCGCCGAGCCAGCGGACGACCTGGGTGACCTCGCGGCGGAGGAAGATCGCAACGCCGTGCAGCCCCACCGGCACGACCAGCAGGCCACCGACGCCGGGCAGCAGCGCGGCGAGCCCGGGGTGGGTCGCGGGCAGGGCGTCGGTGGCGAAGGGCTCGATGCCGATGGCGTCGAGCAGCTCGCTGCGGTCGGCGGTGGGCGTGAAGCCGATGCTCTTGCTGATGTCGCCCACTCGCAGGATGGCCCCGTCGGCGTCGACCAGCTCGAGCAGCGAACCGGTGCCGGTCAGCAGGGCATCCAGCGGATCGAACGCTCCCGAGACGGGGGCGAGCAGGACGCCCTCAAGGCAGCCGTTCTCCACCTCGTTGGCGAAGGAGCGGTTGAGGCCCAGAAGCGAGGTGAACACGATCATCGCCCACAGAAGCCCCGCCGCGACGGACAGCACGTCGAAGGCGTCGCCCGTCTGGGACATCGTGGCACCGTAGACCGTGAGCACCAGGAGCGCGTAGACGCCCATGGACACGACCATCTCGCGCGTGCGCAGCTCCATGCGCACGTCTTTGGCGAGGAGCGCCCGGTACTGGGCCCAAAAGCCCACGCGGTGAAGCCGGGGGGCCGGCGCGCCCGAGGCGGCCTCGGCGGCCGCAGGCCTGCTTGCATCCTCCATGCCTTACGCCACCCCCATTCCGACCGTGGAGAGGTAGAGGCTGCGAAACGCCTCGCGCTCAAGGTTTGCCTTCTCGTCGAAGCACACGACGCGTCCCTGCGCCATGATGAGCGCGTGGCTGCACAGGGCGTACCCCTTGTCGAGGTCGTGCGAGACCATGACGAACGTGCGCCCGTCGCGCACGCGCGCGATGAGCTCGTCGAACAGCTGCATGGCGTGCGGGTCGAGGCCCGAGTAGGGCTCGTCGAGCAGGACGATCGCCGGGTCGTTGATGAGCGCGCGGGCGATGGAGAGGCGCTGCGTCATGCCGCGCGAGAACGTGCGGGCCGCGTCGTTTCTCCTGTGGTCGAGCTCGACGAGCTCCAGCAGGTCGAGGATGCGGTCGTGCGCGTCGGGCACGCCGTAGAGCCGCGCGAAGAACTCCAGGTTCTCCATGGCCGTGAGGTCGCCGTACACCATGGGCTTGTGCGAGATGAGCCCGATGCGCCCGCGCAGCTCCTCGGGACGGTCGAGCGCGTCGATGCCCAGCATCTGAAGGGAACCCGAGGTGGGGCGGCTCACCGTGGACAGGATGCGCAGAAGCGTCGTCTTGCCGGCGCCGTTGGGCCCGAAGATGGAGAGGAACGCTCCCTGCGGCAGGTCGAACGAGACCCCGTCAAGCGCTCGGCGGGTGCCGAACGCCTTCTTGATGTCATGCGCGCACAACGCGTTGGCGCCCATCGGGCTACTCCTTTGCAGGCGCGGGTCGCCCGGAAGACTTGCCGCCGGGCAAGACCTCAAGCTGGTCGCCGACGGAGGAGCGCTTGGGGAGCGCCGCACACACGATGCCGATGACCATGACGACGAAGCCGGCCCACACGAGCGAGATCATCGGGTTGATGCGGGCGTTGATGATGTAGCCGGACGAGCTGTATCCCTGGAACGAGATGAACAGGTCCTCAAAGGGGGTCGAGACAGTGCAGGCGGTGACGAACGTCTGCCCGTAGTAGCTCTTGGAGGTCCACTCAAGCGACGGGTGCACGGTCTGAACGACCTTGCCGTCCTTGGAGACCTCGATGGCGCCGTCGAGGATGCGGTTGTTCTCCTCGTCGTAGGTGACGCCGCCGGACTCGGTGAGCTTGAGCGTGTAGGCGCCCACGCGCGCCGTGTCGCCCTCGTTGAAGATGTAGGTGCGGTCGGTGATGTACATGGCCGATCCCACCAAGCCGATGAGCACGATGCCCAGGCCCAGGTGCGTGAGATACCCGCCGGCCTGCGCGGGGGTCTTCACGACAAGCTTGCCCAGGGCCTTGAAAACGCTCTCGCCCTTGTTCTTCATGCGCGAGCGCACGCCGCGCACCACCAAGTAGAGGGAATCCGCCACAAGCAGCGAGGCAACGAGCAGGGCGACGAGGGCCAGGCCGTTGTAATACCAGGAGGGCCCCATGTTCTGC
>CAKUKJ010000354.1 GCA_934662525.1 uncultured Coriobacteriales bacterium
GGCGCGCGCTGCACCGGGACGCGCAGGACGAGCTGTGGTGGGGCTGGAAGAACTTCTACGACGAGGACGCCCCGATGCTCACCCCCGAGCAGACGATGACCCAGGTCGTCCCGACGCCGGACCTCGTCAGCTACCAGTAGCTCCGGCCGAGGTCGTCCCCGGGGTCACGGCCGCCACAGGCGGGGCGGCGCTGCTCGGGGCCCCCCTCATGCACGACTTCTGCCTCGTCTCGCTCTCCGACCTGCTCACCCCTTGGGAGACGATCGAGGCGCGCCTGCGTGCCGCCGCCCAGGCGGGGTTCGTCATCTGCCTGTACAACCCCTGCTCCCATGGCAGGCCCGACTACCTGGAGCGCGCGGCGAGCATCCTGCTGGAGGAGCTGCCCGCGAGCACCGTCTGCGGTATCGCGCACGACGTGGGCAGGCCTGGCGAGGCCGCACGCGTGCTGAGGCTGGGCGAGCTGGCGCAGGCCGACGCTGACATGACGAGCGTGGTCTTCGTGGGCAACCAGACGACGCGCGACATCGCGGGCCGCATGGTGACGCCGCGCGGCTACCGGGTGCGCCCATGAGCACGACGATTTCCGGCAAGGCACGGCCGCTCAAGGCCCTCGTGTTCGCCGGCACGACAGAAGGCCGCGAGCTTACCCATTGGCTGAGCGCGCAAGACGGCGTGGAAACGTGCGTGTCGTGCGCGACAGAATATGGGGCGCAGCTGTTGGGGACGCTCCCCCACACCCGCGTGCTGGCGGCCCGCCTCGACGAGGCGGGCATGGAGAGGCTCGTGAGCGAGGGCGGCTTCGACGTCGTCGTGGACTGCACGCACCCCTATGCAAGTATTGTGACCGCCAACGCGCGCGCGGCCGCGCAGGCCCAGGGCTGCGACTACCTGCGCGTCGTGCGCGAGGGCGAGCCCGCAGGCGACTGGCTGCGGGCAAGCGACCCGGCACATGCCGCTGAGCTGCTCGCAGGCATGGCCGGCGACGTGCTGCTCACGACGGGCACGAAAGACATCGCGAGCTATTGCGCCGACCCTGGGCTTCGGGCGCGGCTCTGGGTGCGCTGCCTGCCCAACGAGGCGTCTGTGAACGCGGCGCTGGATGCGGGCATCGCACGCGACCGCATCGTCGCCGCCATGGGGCCCTTCTCCCTTGAGGACAACGTGGCCCTCATCAAACGCAGCGGGGTCCGTGTGCTCGTGACGAAGGCCTCGGGGCGGGCGGGCGGCTTTTGGGAGAAGGTGCAAGCCGCGCATGACACGGGATGCGCGCTCCTCGTCATCGGCAGGCCCACGAAAGAAGAGGGCCTCACTCTCGAAGAAGCAAAAGCCGAGTTGGCAAGGAGGCTGGCATGAGGGTCGACATCGTGGGGGCGGGCCCGGGAGGGCGAGAAGGCGTCACGCTCGAGGGCATGCGCGCCCTTAAGGAGGCGGACCTCGTCATCGGGGCGAGGCGCATCCTGGAGGCGCTCGACTTGGGCACGGCGAGGCAGGTCGCGCTCGTAAGTCCATCGGATATCGCTGCGTTGCTCGATACCGAGGCGGCCACAGGATGCGTGCGCGCGGCCGTGGCCGTGTCGGGCGACGTGGGGCTCTACAGCCTCGCCGCCCCCTTGCGCGCCGCGCTGGCCGGCAGGCCCGGCATCGAGCTTTGTGAGCACCCCGGCGTCTCATCGCTGCAATGCCTGTGCGCCAGATTGCATATGCCCTGGCAGGACGCCTATGTGCTTTCGGCGCACGGACGTGAATGCGATGTGGCGGGCGCGGCGCAGTGCCACGGCCTCACATTTGCCCTCACAGGCGGCGCGACGCGCGCCCACGACATCTGCGCCCAGCTTGCGCAGCGCGGCATGGGCGGCCTTATCGTGCACGTGGGGGAAAGCCTGTGCTGCGAAGGCGAACGCGTCGTGAGCGGCACCGCCGAGCAGCTCGCCCGAGAGGTGTTCTCCGACCTTGCCTGCATGCTCATCGAGAACCCCGCCCCCATCGCGCGGGCATGGCAGGCGCCGGGCCTGCGAGACACAGACTTCACGCGCGGGGCCGCGCCCATGACGAAGGAGGAGGTGCGGCAGGCCGTCGTGTGCAAGCTGCGCCTCACGCCCGACGCCTGCGTGTGGGACGTGGGGGCGGGCACGGGCTCGGTCAGCGTGGAGTGCGGGCTTGCCGCATGCGAGGGACGCGTGTATGCGGTGGAGTGCGAGCACGAGCGCATCGGGCTCATCGCGCAGAACGCCCAGAGGCTCGGCGCCCTCAACGTGTTCACCGTCGAGGGCACGGCGCCCGGCGCCCTGGGCGGCCTGCCTGCGCCCACCCACGTGTTTGTGGGGGGCTCGGGCGGGCAGCTGGCCGCCATCGTGGACGCTTCGCTCAAGGCAAACCCCGAGGCGCGCGTCGTCGTGAGCGCGGTGTGCGTGGAAACGCTCGGGCAGGCGCTCGACGCCTTCAAGGCGCATGCGATGGTCGACATCGAAGTGACGCAGATAAGCGTGGCCAAGGCGCGCGAGGTGGGAGGACTCCATATGATGGGCGCGCAAAACCCCGTCTGGCTCGTGAGCGCACAAGGTGCCATATGCTAACGCACCTGCCGCGCATCCTCATTACCGCCCCCAAGAGCGGGTCGGGCAAGACGACGCTCACCTGCGCCCTCATGGGGGCGCTGCGGCAGCGCGGCTTGCGCGTGCTTGCAGGCAAATGCGGGCCCGACTACGTCGACCCCACGTTCCACGGGCGGTTGGGGGCGGTGAGGCGGCTCAACCTCGACCCCTTCTTCCAGCCAGAGGCCCTCATGCGCGACCTGCTCGCCCATGAAGGACGCGGATGCGACATCGCCTGCATAGAGGGGGCGATGGGCTTTTACGACGGCATTGGCGCAACCGTGCAGGCAAGCGCCTGGGACGTAGCGCGCATCACGGAAACGCCGACCGTCCTCGCGCTTGACGCCCGGGGCGCCGCCGCCTCGCTTGCCGCGCAGGTGCTGGGGTTTGTGACGATGCGCGCGCCGAGCCATATCGCAGGCGTCGTGCTGTGCCATGCAAGCACCCGGCTGGCCGACATGCTCGCACCTACGATCGAGCGTGAGTGCGGCGTGCCCGTCCTGGGGCACCTTCCCCATGATGATTCCGTTACGTTACCTAGCAGGCATCTTGGCCTCGTGTTGGCCCAAGACCTGCCCGACCTCGACGCAAAACTGGAACGCCTTGCCGAGCTGGGGCGGGAGTGCCTGGACCTCGATGAGATCCTGGCC
>CAKUKJ010000355.1 GCA_934662525.1 uncultured Coriobacteriales bacterium
AGCCCATCGTGCGCAACGGCAAAAAGGCCACCGTGGGCTACAAGCCCGAGGTATGGGAGGGGTGGGAGTAAGGAAGGCACGCCTGACGTGAACCGCACGATTAACGGGACATCTTGCAGGACATTTTCTGGACACGCCTAATCAATGTCCAGAAAAGAAAGCGGTAGACAAGCCCGCAAGTGAACTGCCCTACATATCAGATTTGGCCTTGTCTCCAAACAAGATGGAAAGGTAGTCGCAGCGGGAGCTAAGAACGCGGTCTACGAACACCTTGCCTGCGCTGACACGGTAAAAGGCGATATAGCCTTTTGCGGAAACAAGCCGATATCCAGGGGCAACGTCGTAAAGCGATTCAATCGGCGTCCCCGAAAGAGGAAACACACCGAGTAGGTCGACCCTGTCCTGAATAGCATCCAAGACCGAGCCGACAAGCTTGATACTCCCTGACTCGGTCGCGATATTCTCCCAAACAGCGTCGAGATCAGACAACGCGAGCGGAGAGTACACAATCTTCTTCGGCATGGTCACGCGACCTCACCGGCGTTGCGACGGGCAAAGTGGGCACGCACGTCAGACGCGTCAATCCAGCCTTCCTCTTCGCCCGACGCCCTACCCCGCGACAGCTCGGCAGACAAGGTGCTTGCAGCCTTCATCTTGTTATAGTCGCGCATGTCAAGCACTGCATATGCACCACGCCCGTTCTTGGTCAAAAACACGGGCGACCCCTCTGAAACCTCGGAGATAACGTCCGTATAACTACGCAAATTAGAGACCGGCATAATGGTGGGCATGGTTCTCCTCTCAAGAATGCAGCAAAATCTTTCGATGAATTGTACAGCATCGGCATGGATTACGCGCTCGATAACGCCAAAGTCGCTCACGTAGAATATCGTCCTCACTTTTTTCAGGCCGCTAAAACAAAAGACCGTCTACCTCTATCTACCTCTATAATGCTTGTTCACTGTTTGCTGGGACGAGAATGCGGGCGAGCTTCTCGTTGCACGAGCCACGAAAGGCGCATGAATGCCAACGCTGGATTGGATGGGCAAGGACAAGGTGGTCAACCACCATCGGGAGGTGCCGTACCGGGTGTTGAAGCGCGTGCCTGAGAAGAGCGTGCTTGACTCGCACCGCTCCGACTGCGGCAACGTCATCGTCCACGGCGACAACCTTGAAGCCTTGAAGGCGCTGCTTCCCACCTACGAGGGGCAAGTCGACTGCATCTACATCGATCCGCCCTACAACACGGGCAACGAGGGCTGGGTCTACAACGACAACGTGAACGACCCGCGCATCAAACGCTGGCTGGGCCAAGTCGTGGGCAAAGAGGGCGAGGATTTCAGCCGCCACGACAAGTGGCTGTGCATGATGTATCCGCGCCTGCAGCTGTTGCGCAAGATGCTCAGGGGTTCGGGGGCCATCTTCATCAGCATCGACGACAACGAGCTGGCAAACCTCAAGCTCATCTGCGACGAAATCTTTGGGGCCGGGTGCTTTGTGGCGAACATCTCGTGGCAGAGAACTTACTCGATGCGCAACGACTCCAAAGGCATTCCCGCCGAGGTCGAGCACATCCTCGTCTACAGCAAACAGCCTGGTTGGCAGCCAGGCAAGCTGCCCCGCACCGCCGAGATGGACGCGAAATACAAGAACCCGGACAACGACCCACAAGGTAACTGGCAGAACACCTCGGCATTCGCGCCGGGTGGTGCGTCGCACCCTGGCATGGTCTATGCCATCCAACATCCCTTCACCGGCGAGATGCTTTATCCAACCCATGATGCACATTGGCGCTATCAGCAAGATACAATGCTCGAAATCATGAACGGCTGGGCACCGTATGAGCTGCGCAATCTGCATGACGAGAAGGAGCGGGGCGCCGTCTGCGGGCTCGGTGCCGACGAAATCAGGCAGGATGTGTTGGGGATAGTGCTAAGCGTCCCAGTTGATGAGGCCCAGAGGCTTGCGAAATCCGTTCTCAAACGGGGGCAATGGCCCCGTTTCTATTTCACGCGCAACGGCGAAGGCGGCATCCGTCGAAAGACTTACTTGGGCAAGGTCGAAGGCAAGCCTCCCACAAACTGGTGGTCGTTCAACGAAACGGGCCATACAGACGAGGCAAAGAAGGAGTTGAAGGCCATCTTCGACGGACATGCCCCTTTCGATACCCCCAAGCCGACGCGTCTCATCGAGCGCATCATCCAAATCTCCTGCCCCAAAGACGCCCTTGTCCTCGACAGCTTCGCGGGGTCGGGTTCCACGGCGCACGCGGTGCTCGACATGAACGCGCGCGACGGCGGCTCCCGGCGCTTCATCCTTGTGGAAATGGGCGACTACGCCGACACCATCACCGCCGAGCGCGTGCGGCGCGTCATCGCCGGGTATGGCGAGGGCAAGGCCGTCGTGACGGGAATCGACGCAGGCTTCTCCTACTACGAGCTGGGAGCGGCGCTCTTCTGCGGCGACGGCTCACTCAGCAGCAAGGCGAACGTCGAGGACGTCAGGCGCTACGTCTGGTATACCGAGACGCAGGCTCCCTACGAAAACCTCTCGGGGCAGCACCCCTATCTGCTCGGACGCCTTGGCGATACGGTCTATTATCTGGCATACGAGCCAGATCGTCTCCTCACGCTCGACTACGACCTGCTCAGCGAGCTGCCTGCGGGCGGCGCCAGCACCATCATCTACGCTGACCGCTGCTCGCTGGACGCCGACACGCTCAAGAAGCTCGGCATAACCTACAAGCAGATCCCGCGCCAGATTGCGAGGGTGTAGCACCATGGAACTCAAGAGGTACCAGCGCAAGGCACTCGACAACCTTCAAAACTACCTGGTTGCCTATGCAAAATACGGCGAGGCTGCCGCAGCCTACAACGCATATCTTGCCGACGACGGCCTTGCGGCCGGACAAGACGGCATCCCACACTACATCGACGAGCTGGGCGGCGTGCCGAAGGTCTGCCTCAAGGTGCCCACCGGTGGCGGCAAGACGTTCATGGCCGCCAATGCCGTGCGTCTCATTTGCGACAGCCTGCCTCCGCACTCCTGCGACGTCGTAGTGTGGCTTGTGCCGCGCAACGAAATCCTCAAACAGACTCTCAAGCAGATGGATGACCCCGTGCACTCCCTTCGCAGGGCGCTCGACCGCGACTTCGCCCACCGTGTCGAGGTGCTTACAAAAGAAGACGGCCTACAGGGGCGGGGCCTCAATCCCACCGCCATAAGCGAGCAGCTC
>CAKUKJ010000356.1 GCA_934662525.1 uncultured Coriobacteriales bacterium
GGGCAACGCCGCCCCAGAGGCATTCGACATCCTTGCCTACATGGCCGCGCATTGCTCCGAGGTGGGCCTGCGGCAGGTTGCGACGCACTTTGACATGCACCCCAACAGCGTGGGGCGCGTGGTGCGCGATGCCTGCGATTTGACGTTTGGCGAGGCCTTGTTGGAGATGCGCATGCAGAGGGCCTGGGCCTTGGCCTGCGAGGGGGTTGAGACGACCATCGCCGCCCCCCACTGCGGGTATGAGCGCGCGGCCCGCTTCCGCGAGGCATTCATGCGACGTTGGGGCGTGGCGTATGACGAGGCCGCCCATAAGCAACCATGCGGGACGGGGATTTTGGACGGCGTGTCCCGCGCTGCTTGTGACACCTGCGATGCTGCGGTGGACGTGTTAAACCGCGAAATGCCTGGCGGGCCAGGCTGCTCTGGCCACGATGTCGCGATGGGCAGACCGAGTAGCGCATTGCCGGTTTGTTGCGGGCGGTATGCCATGCGCAAGGTTGCTTTTGCGGCCACTGTGCGCCTTTCGGTGCCTGATTCCCGCGATGCTCTCGCCTCGAACATGCTGGGCTATGTTGCCGCGCATTGTGAGGACGTGACGTTGCAAGGCCTGGCGCGGCAGTTTGGCGTGCATCCCAACACGGCTTCGGCCATCGTGCGCCGCGCTGCGGGCAAGACTTTCTCGCAGGTTTTGCTTGAGGCGCGCATGACGAGGGCCGCCGAATTGCTCGCGGGCAGCGCCCTGCCTGTCGTGCAGGTGGCTTTTGCATGCGGCTATGAGAACCCTGCGAGCTTCTACCGGGCCTTCCGGGCCACGTATGGACACGCCCCCAGAGAACGGTGCGGGGTCGGCGCGGAATAGTCGAGTGGGGGCGTACAGCCTGGCGAATGTTGTCAAACAACACGCATTTCAAAGTTAGTTTCGCGGATAATTACCAAATTTGAGCAGTATCTTTTCTCAAATGCATGTTGTTGCGAGAAGGTGCCGACCACCGCCTTCCGATTGACGGGCTCTATCTGCTCGCCAGCTCTTCCTGCATTGCGTCGAGGTCGGCGTGCTGGAACAGGTCGATGACCTCCTGCTGGCTGTGCACGTCGAGCTTCTGGAAGATATGGTGGCTGTGGGTGTTCACGGTGCCGGCCGAGATGGAGAGCTCCTCCTGGATGCGCGTGGAGTTGCGCCCGGCGGCGATGAGGCGGAACACGTCTACCTCGCGGCGCGTAAGGCCGTAGTACTCGCCGATGATGGCGCATTTGCGCTGGAAGGGTACCTTGCGGGCCGGGCTCCCGACGCAGCCCTGGACGGCGGACGCGGCCGCTTCTCTGACCGTGATGGACGGGACGTCGCTGCAACTTGCATTGGCGAGCTCCGGTTGGAGGCTCGCGCCCGCTCGACCCGTTTGGCCTATGACGCCCGACTTTTCTATGCCCTCGCGAGAAGCCCCCTCGTCTTCATTGATGCTGCGCCCAAAGGCGGCGACATCCTCGCTGCTCAGCACATATATGCGCAGAAAGGTTATGCTGACGATGCCCACGGCCGCCACGGCAGAGATGAGCTGCGGGCCCGCATCGAGCCCCAGGAGCATGTTGGCGATGAACGCCCCGGCGATGACGCCCATGAGCAGGACAAACGCCCGCCCGAAACCGAACACCTGCACCGAGGTGAATTGAAAGCGGCTCGCCACCTCGCTGAGGATCACCCAGACGAGAATCTCGAAAAGCGTGTAGCCGGCAGTCACCACGGCAAAGGGCAGGGAGATGTCGGGGCCTGAAAGCGGCATCACGGCGAAGCCCACGATGCAGAAGAAGACCGTGGGCTTGTAAAGCGTCTCGATGCCGGCTTCCCGCGTGGCCGCCATGCCGCCGAGCAGCACAAGGGCGGCCACGAGCGGCACGAAGCAGTTCACCAGCTGATACGTCCTGTCGAGGGCGATGGTGTCCGAGCCAAAGTACAAATCGCGCGTGATGCCGGTCATGATGCCGAGCACGGCGGCGCAGGTTGCAAGCTTCAACAGCATCTTGCCCGAGATGCGCTCGCCGAAGCTCGTGCGCGTGAGCGTGCCGTTTTGGCCGGGAAGCGGGATGCGGTGCAGCGCCGTCACGCAGCAGAAGGGCAGTGCGACTTCCACGAGCACGGCCGCCGCAAACGGCAGGCTCATGATGGCGAACGTGAGCACCGCGCACCCGGCTGTGGCCCACAGGGTTTCGCGGATGCACGTGCGCACGTCGACCCCCACGAAGCGCCTGCCCAGCGCAAGCAGGATGAGCGCCGAGCCCACCCCCGTGAGCGCCGCGCTTCCCCACATCACCGCCCGCCCCATCGCCTGCCCGGCGGCGAGTTGCGGCACAAGCGCCAGGATGCCCGCGCCGGCGAGTGCGGGGCCCACATAGTCGAGCGCCTTGCGCTGGCTCATCGCCATGATGGGCCGGTGCAACAGCGCAAAAGCAAAGAGCCCCATCGCCAGGGCCAGCACCGAGCTACGGTACACGTCGTTTGACACGCCGGCCATGTCGTCGGGCGCATAGCGCTGGAAGAGCACCACGCTGAAGAACGCGGTGGTTATCCAGGTCCTGTTGAGCATGTAGCCCAAGGCCCTCCACATGTTGAGCCCAGGCCCTCCAAGAGCGCCTGCGCCGCCCATGCCCTTTTTGCTCCCCGCCGCCCATGCGGCTGCCCCCTGGCCCATCGTTCCCCCGAACTTTTAACCTCTCCGTTGGCATCACATGATACGCCATCCAGCCTCCCATATCTCATAAACCCTTTATGAGATATGGCTTGAACTGGGGCAATTCATAAGCCCGGCTTGATGCGGGATAACCGGCGGCTGCACTAGCGTGTCAATCGCGGGGCCGCAGGGAAGTGCGGCGCCGCCTGTATCCAAGCAAGGAGAAGGAGGGACAGCATGCAAGAAAGCGTGAGCCGCCGGAGCTTTTTGAAGGTCGCCGCGGCGACGGGCGTCATCGCGGGGCTCGGCATGACTGCGGGGTCGGCGCTTGCCGAGACCGACTACACCGTGCTCGACAGCACCGACACCACGCGGCGCGTGCGCACGGTGTGCCGCGGCTGCGGCAAGATGGAGTGCGGCGTCTGGGTCACCGTGGAGAACGGCCGTGCCGTGAAGATCGAGGGCGACGAGAGTGCCGGCCATACCCTGGGCAGCTGCTGCAACAAGTCGGTCTCGTCGATGCAGGCCTGCTACCACCCCGACC
>CAKUKJ010000357.1 GCA_934662525.1 uncultured Coriobacteriales bacterium
CCCACGCCCTACAGACAGTACGCCGCCGCCCCCTACCTCAAGATCGCAGACCTCGACCGCGTCATCGCCATCCTCAAGCAGACGCACCCCGACTACGCCCAGGACGCCGACGCGTTCCTCAACGGCAACAAGAGCTGCTTCTGCAACATGTTCGTCATGAAGCACGACGTCTTCGACGAATACTGCAGCTGGCTCTTCCCCATCCTGGAGGAGTTCTGCCGTCAGACCGACATGTCGCACTACAGCCGCGAGGCGGTGCGCACCCCGGGGCATCTCTCCGAGCGCCTGCTCAACATCTTCCTCATGCACGCCGAGCGCACCGGGCGCGGCTGGAGGCGCAAGCAGGTGCAGTGCGTCCACTTCGAGCACCCCGACCGCGTCTTCCCGCTGAGCGCCCCCGAGCCCCCCATGCCCTGGCGGCCCACCGTCCCCGTGGTGTTTGCGGCCGACAACAACTATGTGCCCATGCTCACGACGACCATCCATTCGATGCTTTCCAATGCCAGCTCGCGCTACTTCTACGACGTCGTGGTGCTGCAGAACGGCATTTCCGCCGACAACCAGCGCATCATGCGCGATTTCCTCGAGGCGGGCGGGAAGGCGCGCGTGCGTTTCGCGGAGGTGGGCGGCCTTGTGGACAAGTACGACCTGTCCACCAACAACGCCCATATCGGCGTGGAGACGTACTACCGCTTCCTCATCCAGGAGATCATGCCCTGGTATGACAAGGTGCTCTACCTGGATTCCGACCTCATCGTGGAGGGCGACGTCTCGAAGCTTTACGAGGTCGACCTGGGCGAGAACCTGCTGGCCGCCGCCCACGACATCGACTTCCTCGGCAACCTCAACATGAACGACGGCGCCCGCATCAAGTACAACGAGACGACGTTGCACATGGCCGACCCCTACGGCTACTTCCAGGCCGGCGTGCTCGTGCTCAACACCGCCGAGATGCGCAAGCTCCACAGCATGCAGGAGTGGCTCCAGCTGGCAAGCAACGACAAGCTCATCTACAACGACCAAGACGTCCTCAACGTGGCGTGCGAGGGGCGCGTGACCTACCTCGACGCAAGCTGGAACGTCATGCACGACTGCGGGGGTCGTGTCAAGAACGTCTTCTCCTTTGCCCCGACCGACATGCTGGCAAGCTACAACGCCTCTCGCTCGCATCCGCGCATCGTGCACTACGCCGGCTTTGAGAAGCCCTGGAAGTTCCCTACCTGCGACTTTGCGGCGCTCTACTGGAAGTACGCGCGCGAGACGCCCTTCTACGAGGTGCTCATGGCCGGCATGGGCGGCATCGGCGGAGTGAAGACCGGACCCGTGATTCACGAGAAGGCCATCAGCGAGAAGAACCCCATCCGCCGCATCGTGGATCCCATCTGCCCCTTCGGCTCGCGCCGCCGCGAGGTGCTCAAGGCGATCGGCCGAGCGGTGAGGGGCAGGGAGTAAGGCCCCGTTAGTCGGAGGCTTCCTCGCTGAAGAAGTCCGGCAGAGTTGCGGCAGCGGTCATATAGTCGGTCGGGTTGGCGACGAAGACGACCGTGTCGGCATCACAGTCTTGCAGCAGGCCCTCGAGGTTCCTCCCCGTGTAGTTTTGCCACAAGGCGCTTGCCTTCTCGAGCTGGGAAAACTGCGTGGCGAGCTGTCGCTGGAGAGCCCCGCCGTAGGAGTTGGAGATGAGCAAGGCCTTGCCCTGTCCTGGACCGGAGATGATGCCGTCGGGAATGGAGTTGTAGTAGGCGTCGTAAAAGCTGTACGCGATACCCTGGGGGTCGTAGTCATAGAACGCCGAGTGGTCGTTGCCGTCGAGGACCTCGCCGTCTTTCTCGTATGTCACGGCCGAATAGTCGAGGTCGGCGTCGAGGGCCTCGTCGGCCACCATGTGCCGGCCCCAACGCGAGGTTGCTCCCGTGAACTCGTAGCCCTCCTTCACCTCATGCAGCGAGAGTTTCGCCACATCCACGGTCTCCAAGCCAAGCTCGCCAGCGATGGTGTTGTACGCACGCATGGCACCCAAGATGTTCCAGTGGTGGTCTGAGCGGTAAAACTCCTGGTAATACGCATCTAGCGAGTCGTAGGAATCGGTCAGGACGGTCACGTTGGGGCAGTCGGCGAGAGCCTCTTTGAACGCCTCGACCGCCTCCTGGGGCAAGAAGGCGCCGCTCACAAGCCCGTAGGCGGGGTCTACTGCAGGCTCCGAATACCCCTGCACCATGTAGACGACGAAACGCTTCTCCGGATGGCGCGCCGCCGCATCGGCGATGCCTTGCGCATACTCCGCCAGCTTCTGGTCGTGATACTCGGTATGCTCGAACGGCAGGTAGGTCACCGCATCCTGCTCGGGAAGATAGAGGCGCGTCGAGCCGAAATACGTGGGATACGCCTCGAAGCCGAAGAACGAGGCGGCCTGGGCGATGCCCACCTGCTGCAGCCCGGCATTGAGCAGCATGGCCTGATCATGGAAGGGCAGGGCGTCGGCCGCATAGCTCTCCATGCCATCCTGAAACTCGCCCGAGGCAAATGCGTCAAGCGAAAGCTGCGGCGCCTCAGCGGTCGCACGGCCCTCAAGATAACGCCAGCCCTGACCGACGCCCGTGGATGCGGGAAAGTCCACGCCAGCGGCAACGAGCAGCTGAGTTGCGAGGGCGGCGCAGCTGACGACTGCGGCCCCGCCGAGGATGACGGCGTTTCTCACGTTAGCCATCTCGCGACCCCCTTAAAACCTGAAGTAGATGAACGGGTTGTACGAGCCGGAGCACACCGCCACGACGCTCGCCACGAGCAGCGCGAGCAGGGCGACGTCGCACAGCGCGCCGACAACCGACAGCGCACGAAGGCGGGCAGAGTGGGCGGAAACCATCTCCGCAGGCTCAAAGACGCACAGGGCGTCGGTTGAGAGGTTCTTGGGCGCGGGCAGGTCGGTCTCAAGGAAGCGCCCCTCGCGTGCAGGCATGACGCCTGCCCAACGCGTGAGCATGCTGCGCAGCCAAGGCACGATGGGCGTGGAGGCCAGGGCGCATGCCACGAAGACCGGCACGTACTCCCAGCAGGTGAGCTCCCACAGCGTGGAGGATCCCGCGGCACCGTACATGCCGAGCATCGCCTTGAAGTAGAGCTTCATGGTACCCATGTCGCCGACCCAGAAGATGAGCCAGCCGAACATAAAGACAAGGATGCCGTAGACGTGCTGGA
>CAKUKJ010000358.1 GCA_934662525.1 uncultured Coriobacteriales bacterium
GGCGTGCCCACAGCCACCACGTCGTAATCGGCCGCGTCGACGTCGAGCGATTCGATTTCTGGCTCGAAGCCGGAATCGACCTCCTCTTTGCCCTGGCGCACCACGGTATCGTAGTCGTCGGGGTAGGGCTCGGTCGTCTTGATACGCTCGATGTCGGCCCCGCAGGCCTCGGCCAGTTGCTCGGCGACCTTCTCGGTGTTGCCGTTCGTCCAGCTGTAGTAGACGACGAGCATCTTCTTGTTTGCCATGGCCTGCCTCTATTCCTCGGTGCCCGTGCCCTCGGCGAGCGCGGCGTATGCCTCGTCGCTCACCGGCTCGCACCACTCGTTGGAGCAGCCCTGCCCGGGGTACTCGAAGGCAAGGTGGCTGAACCACGAGTCGGCTGCGGCGCCGTGCCAGTGCTTCACGTTGGCCGGGATCTCCACGACGTCGCCGGGTTTGAGGGCGCGCGCGGGCTTACCTTCCTCCTGGTACCAGCCGTGCCCCTCGACGCACACGAGCACCTGCCCACCGCCCTGGGAGGCATGGTGGATGTGCCAGTTGTTGCGGCAGCCCGGCTCAAACGTCACGTTGAAGATGGGCAGATAGTCGCCGGGGGCGCTCACCGGGTTGAGCCAGCTCTTGCCCGAGAAGTACTGCGCGAAGCCGCTATTGGGCGCACCCAGGCCGAAGAACCCGCCGTGACCCTCGCCCTCTGCGGCGTCGGCGTAGACCTCCTTGGCCATGTTGAAGGCCGCCCAGGCGTTGGGCCAGCCGGCGTAAAAGGCGATGTGGGTGAGAATCTCGGCCATCTCGGCTTGCGTGACGCCGTTTTTGCGTGCGCTCATCAGGTGGTACTTGAGCGAGCTGTCGGTGATGCCCTTGCCGATGAGCGCGCTGACGGTGACGATGCTGCGCAGCTTGAGCGGCAGCTGCCCCTCGCGACTCCACACCTCCCCGAACAGCACGTCGTCGTTCAAATGCGCGAACTCGGGCGCGAACTCGCCGAGTGCGTCGTGGCCTGCGGTCTGCTTGAGGGCCATACGTTCCTCCTTTGTGTCTGCATGTATGCCTTTTCGCACGATACGCAGTGTGCCTTGCAATGTAAAATACCTATTGATACTATCTGGAAATTCTGAATTCGTATATCTATATGAGAGAGAGGGGAGGCACGCATGGAGCTGCGGGCACTGCGCTATTTCCTTGCCGTTGCGCGCGAGGAGAACATGACCGAGGCGGCCAACGTGCTGCATGTGACTCAGCCCACCCTCTCGCGCCAAATCGCCGACTTGGAGCGCGAGCTGGGGTGCAGGCTGTTCGTGCGCACGAACCGGTCGTGCGTGCTCACCGAAGACGGCATGCGCCTGCGCCAGCGAGCCGAGGAGATACTCAGTCTCGTCGAGCAGACGGAAGGCGAGCTTGCCGAGCGCGCAGGCGACTTTGCGGGCAACATCCGTATCGGCGCCGGGGAGACGCAGGCGATGCGTCTCGTGACGGACGTGTTCGCGCGGATGCGGGCCGACTACCCAGGCGTGACATGGGAGCTCTTCACCGGCAATGCCGACGCGGTGCAGGAACGCCTCGAGCGGGGGCTGCTCGACTTCGCCCTGCTTTTGGAACCCGTGACCCTGGAGAAGTACGAGTGGCTCCGCATGCCCGGCGCCGACCGCGTGGGCGTCGCCGTGCCTGCTGCAAGCGAGTGGGCGGCGCTGAGCGCGGCGACCCCGGCCGACGTGGCCCGCATGCCGCTGCTCGTGAGCTCCCGGTCGACGAACAGACCGCTTGACCTCGAGGTTTGGTCGAGCGGCGCGTTGCGGGCGAGCGACCTCGACGTGGTGGGGACGTTCGACCTGCTGGGGAACGCCGCACATCTGGTGCGCTCGGGAGCCGCCTGTGCCATGGGAATCGACCGCCTCTTGGAGCTCGACGCGGGCGGCCTCGTTTTCGTGCCCCTCGAACCCGCGCTCTCCATCGGCTCCTACCTTGTATGGAAGAGATATCGTCTGCGCTCGCGCACCTGCGAGGAGTTCTTGGAGCGCATGCGCAGGGCATGCAGGCAATCTCTTGGCTGCTCACATCGAAAGGAAGCCTCATGATCTACTTCGACAACGCCGCGACCTCCCTGGTCAAGCCGCCTGAGGTGGCGCAGGCCGTTGTGCGGGCGATGGGCACGCTCGGCAACGTCGGCCGGGGCGTGCATGCGGCGAGCCTGGGGGCCGGCATGTCGGTGTACGAGTGCCGCTGCGCCGTGAACGAGCTGCTTGGGGGCCCGGGTGCAGGCCGCGTCGCCTTCGGCTCCAACGTGACCTGGGCGCTCAACGCGGCCATCGCCGGGTTGCTACGCCCGGGGGAGAGGGCCCTCACCACGGCAGCCTCCCACAACTCGGTGCTGCGCCCGCTCTTCCGCGCCCGCGACGAGCGGGGCTGCGTGGTCGACATCGCGCCCCACAAGCCTGACGGCGCCCTCGATTGGGATGCGTACGAGGCGCTTCTTCTCAGCGGACATGATGCGTCCGATGCCCCTGGGGAGAGCGGCACCCCTGCCGCGCATGGAGAGTCTGGCATCTCCGCCGCGCCGACCCCCGCCGCGTCCGCGCCTGCTGCGTCGCGCGGCCCCGTCCGCCTTGTGGTGGCCACGCACGCCTCCAACCTCACGGGCGACGTGTACGACGCGGCGCGCATGGCGCGGCTCGCCCATGAGGCCGGCGCGCTTTTCGTGCTCGACTGCGCCCAGACCGCCGGCGCCATACCCGTCGACATGGCCGCGCTCGGGGCGGACGTGCTGTGCTTCACGGGTCACAAGTCGTTGCTCGGCCCGCAGGGCACGGGCGGCCTCATCGCCCGGCCGGGTGTCGAGATTGCCCCGCTGCTCGAGGGCGGCACGGGTATCCGCAGCTTCGAGGAGCGCCAACCTCGCGAGATGCCCGAAAGCCTGGAGGCCGGCACGCTCAACGCTCATGGCCTGGCCGGCCTTGCTGCGGGTATCGGCTATCTCCAAAGAACGGGAGTCGCAGAGCATGCGGCGTATGTTGAGGGCTTGACCAGGCGATTTGAGGATGGTGTGCTCTCATGTCCGGACGTCGTCGTGTACGGGGGCCACGCGGGCGTGGGCCGCACGGGCATCGTCGCCCTCAATGTGGGCGATGCCGACCCTGCGCTCGTCTCTGCCAGGCTTTCTGAGGAGTACGGCATCTGCACGCGACCGGG
>CAKUKJ010000359.1 GCA_934662525.1 uncultured Coriobacteriales bacterium
GGCACCGCAGGGGCGGATACGACGGGCCCATTGTGGCAGCCCCAGCCCGCGAAATCCATCAGACGAGAGGCGCGAGGGGAGAGGGGGCTCCCCCAATGGCTCTCTCATATCGTCTGTCCGAAACCACTCGATACGAGCTCGTCGGCATCTGGACGCCACATCGGTCGCAACGCCAACAGTTGTGAAATCGAGAGGTTTTGTAGGGACGTGTCCGCGAAATCGGATGCGCTCAAGTCGTGTATCATACCTGGTAGATTATGAATCCGGGCAGCAACCCCTATGACATGTACTACGAGTCGCCCGAGCTCGACGACCTGTTCGACGAGGGGCGCGCCGAGACCAACGAGGCGAGGCGCCACGAGATCTACGACGAGGCCCAGCGCAAGGTGCAGGAGCTTGCCTGCTTCTATCCCATGTACTCCAACAAGCGTCTGCTTCTTGCCAACAAGCGCGTCTCCGGCATCGACGAGGCCGGCCTCGTGCCCGTCTACACCTTCGAGGACCTCTCGAAGATCGAGGTAGCGTAGACGATAGGCACGCCCCCGGCCTACCCAGACATCGCAAGGGTGGGCCGGGGCCCGTTATATTCACGCGCAATCTATCCGAGCAGGCGTGCGGCCTCGTCGAGGTCGATGTCGTGGGAGAGGTGCTCGGGCGTCCAGGGAATGTGGACGTCGGGCGCGATGCCCCGCCCGAGCGTGGCGTTGGCGCCGGATGCGCTGAGGTAGCGCGCCGTGGGGAACGTGATGGAGAAATCGGCATCGAGACGCACGGTACGCAGGCAGGTGTTGTCGAGCGAGCCCCGGGTGGCCCGGCCCGCGACGCGCGCATACCCCGCCGACTTCGCAGCGCGTACAAGCCACTCGGCGGCATCGGACGTGTCGCGGTCGGCGAGGACGACGACGGGCAATGCGGACTCGCCGGCATCCGCGCCTGGGCGCTGGGCGGATTCGAACGTCACGGCGGGATAGAAATCCGTCGGGTCGGCAACGAGG
The DNA here is from genome assembly GCA_934662525.1 of uncultured Coriobacteriales bacterium. Taxonomy (GTDB): domain Bacteria; phylum Actinomycetota; class Coriobacteriia; order Coriobacteriales; family UMGS124; genus UMGS124. The sequence continues at coordinate 996 of CAKUKJ010000359.1, forward strand.
CCCTTGCCACGCTTGGACTCCAGGTCGGCCACAAGGGCATCAAGCTCGGCGAGGGCGTCCTCATTGCCCCCGACGCTTTCGAGCTGCTTGCGCAGCGATGCCAGCTCTGCCAGCTTCGAGGCGATGTTGTGACGCGAGCAGTTGAGGACGATGCCCGGCTTGCCGAAGAGCTCGGTAGGCGTGGCGGCAACGCCCGGGGCAAGCACCCAGCTCACAAGCGTGTAGATGTCCTCCTGCGAGCCGCCTTTGGCACCGCGTGCGTCGATGACGAGGCCGTGCGGGCGCGGCTCAGCCGCGTTGGGAGCGCATAGCGCGGCGAGCTGGGAGAGACAGCCCTGCAACGCGGCCGCAAAATCGGCGGCCGATGGGTTGGCAAGGCGAAGCACCGCAATGCCCTCGTGATGGAGAAGTTCGCAAGGGGCAGTGGACGTGCCAGCCAGCTTCGCGTCGGCATCGTGCTCGGTGCCCTTTGGCTGGCCTACCTGGTCTACCGAGTCTGCACGACCTTCCGAGCCCTTCTCGGCGTCACGCTTTGCATACACCGCGCGCATACGTCCCGTCACGGCAGACTCGCCGGGCACGAGCTTGAGCACGCGACGGGCACCCGCCTCGTTCTCAAGCGTGACATGCTTGGCAAATGCCAGCACAAGCGACCAGTCCTCGCGCTCGGGGTCGGCAGGGCAGACCGTCGTGCGCAGCATGCGCTCCACCTCGGGGCGGATGCCCTCAAGGGTGCTGCCGTTGACGGCGACGATCTTGTCGCCGCGACTCACGCCCGACTCGGCCGGAGCCGCAAGGACGTAAAGCACCTCGCCGCAACGTTGGAGCCTCCAGGCATCGACGTCTACATGCCATGCGGCATTTGGGCCCACTTCAAAACGCACCGCAGGGTCTTGGAACCATGCAAGGTAGTGCAAGGCCATCTGCGTCAGGATGTGGTCGCAGTAGATGGGGCTTTGGAACATGGCCGAGTTCATGGTGTACAGCTTGCCGATGAACTCTGCATAGCCGGACGTCTCATAGCGGGCGCAGTCCACATAGTCCAGGTTCATCGCCTTGAGCATCGCATCGTAGTCGCCCAGAAAGTTGCGCTGCACGCGCTGCGCGATATCGACCATGTCCAACGTCCTCCTCCAAGAAACATCCAATCAAAAGGCGCGCGGGTTCGGCTCCCCTCCCCCACGCGCCAGGTTCCGCCCTCTAAAACGCGGGTTCTCGTCCGCAAGGCGCTGGGAGGCGACGTGTACTGGAGTACTCTAGCCTCCCAGGAACGCAGCGGACGAGGTTCCGCAACCTACTTTACTGCTGGGCGGCGGCGTTGATGCCGGCAAGGCGGCCGAAGGTCATCGCCATGGAGTGCGAGACACCCATGATGGTGGTGGGATAGTCCTCGGCGAAGCGGCAGCCCATGGTGTTGCCGGCCACGTAGAGGCCCTTGACGATGTTGCGGTCCTTGTCGAGGGCGTGGCAGTCGGCGTCGGCCATGATGCCGTGGGTCATGCAGAAGGCGAAGGCGCCCTCCATCTTCGTGCCGTAGAACGGTGGCTCGACGATGGGGTACAGACGGTCGGCGCGCTTGCCGAAGTCGTCGTCGCGACCCTGCTCGGCCAGCTCGTTGTAGCGTTCGATGGTGGCCTTCAGGCCGTCGGGGTCGATGCCGAGCTGCTCGGCCAGCTCCTCGATGGTGTCGCACACAGCCGTGGCGTTCTCGGTGACCTCGTCGGGCGTGCGCATGCCGATGTTCTCGATGTAGTTGCCCCAGGGCTCCTCCTCCACATCGTCGACAATCTTCCAGTAGCAGGCATGGCCGGTGGGCATGGTGTGCACCTGCTCGGGGTACTTGCTGTCGAAAATCTGGAAGACGACCTTGCCGGGCGTGCGCACGGCGACTTGGGAGAGCAGGTGGCCGGGGACGTCCTCGTTGCAGAAGCGCTCGCCGTTCTTGTCAACAAGCAGGAACGGGTCGCAGCCCAGGGCGCCGCCGAAGGAGTGGGTCATCATCGAGGCGCACGAGAAGTCGGGCGCGGCGCCGGCCCAGGCGGCCAGCTTCAGGCCCATGCCCATGTTGGTGGGGTTGCCGTCGGCGTCCATGGAGCTCCACACCCAGCCGGTCATGGCAAAGGACTCGTGGCTGAAGTAGGAGCGCATCTCGGTGTTGCTGCCGTAGTCGCCGCAGGAGTCCACGAC
>CAKUKJ010000360.1 GCA_934662525.1 uncultured Coriobacteriales bacterium
TCACGCAGTTCACGTACTTCCAGCAGGTGGGCGGCATCGAGGTCGACCCCGTGCCCGTCGAGATCACCTATGGCCTTGAGCGCCTCGCCATGTACATCCAGGGCGTCGACTCGGTGTACGACCTCGTGTGGGCCCGCGGAGCCGACGGAAGCGTCTTCACCTACGGCGACGTCTACCTGGAGAACGAGCGCGAGTTCTCGACCTACAACTTCGAGCTTGCCGACGTCGACCTTATGCGCCGCAAGTTCGACGAGTACGAGGCGGAGTGCCACCACTGCCTCGAGGCGGGGCAGCCGCTCCCGGCGTATGACTGCGTGCTGAAGTGCTCCCATGCCTTCAACCTGCTCGACTCGCGCGGCGCCATCAGTGCCACCGAGCGCGCCGCTTACATCCTTCGCGTCCGCGCCGTGGCCAAGGCATGCTGCGAGGCATGGCAGGCCCACGAGGACGCCGTCGCAAACGCCCATGCCCAGGAGGTGGCCTAACCCATGCCTTCGACCAAGGAGCTCGTTTTTGAGATCGGCACCGAGGAGCTGCCCAGCGCGGCCCTCAACAAGGCGGTGGCCGCCATGCGCGACCTCGTCACGGACGGCCTGAAGGGCGCGCATCTCGCCTACGGCGAGGTCGAGGTCATGGGCAGCCCGCGACGCATCGCCACGCTCATCCACGGCGTCGCCCCTGCGACCGACCAGCTTGAGGAGCATTTCCGCGGCCCCGCCGCCGCTCAGGCCTTCGACGCCGAGGGCAACCCCACGAAGGCCGCCCAGGGCTTTGCCCGCGGCAAGGGCGCCGACGCCTCCCAGCTTGTCGTGCGTGAGCAGGACGGCAAGAGCTACGTGTGGATCGACCGCACCACGCCCGCTCGTCCTGCCGCAGACGTGCTCGTCGAGATCCTCGCCGCCGCTGCCGGCAAGATCAACGACAAGCTCACGGGGCTGCGCACGCAGCGCTGGGGCACGACGCCCTACCGCTTCTCCCGCCCCGTCCGTTGGCTTGTCTGCCTGCTCGACGACGAGGTCGTGCCCGTCGAGTTCTGCGGCCACGTCGCCGGGCGCACCACGCGCGGCCATCGCCTTATGAACCCGGGGGATTACGAGATTCCCTGCGCCCAGGATTACCTCAAGGTGCTCGAGGGAGCCCATGTCGTCGTCTCCGGCGCCCAGCGCGCCCAGGTCATCCGCGAGGGCATCGCCGAGGTGGAGGCGCAGCGCGGCCTTCGCGCCGACACGCCCAAGAAGACGTTCGACGAGGTCGTGAACCTGGTCGAGTGGCCTACCGTCGTCGTGGCGGACTTCGACGAGGAGTTCCTGCAGGTTCCCAACGAGATCATCTGCGAGTCGATGCTCTCCAACCAGCGCTACTTCCCGCTCTATGACGCCGACGGCAAGCTCACGAACCACTTCATCCTCGTGTCCAACGGCGACCCCGCCCGCAGCGAGGTCATCGCCCGGGGCAACGAGCGCGTCGTGCGCGCCCGTCTTTCCGACGCCAAGTTCTTCTATGAGGAGGACCTCAAGCATCCGCTTGAGCACTACGTCGCCAAGCTCGCCACGGTCGGTTTCCAGGAGAAGCTCGGCACGATGCTCGACAAGACGGAGCGAATCCGCGACCTTGCCGCCACCATCGGCGAGCAGGCCGGCTACGACCCCGCCATCGTCGCAATGGCGTCGCGCGGCGCCTATCTGGCAAAGGCCGACCTGGTGACCGGTGCGGTCGTCGAGTTCACGAGCCAGCAGGGCGTCATGGGCGGCTACTATGCGACGGCCGCAGGCGAGGCTCCCGAGGTCGCCCTGGCCGTGAGCCAGCACTACCGTCCGCGCTTCGCCGGCGACGCCCTGCCCGACGGCCTTGTGGGCCGCATCGTCGCCATGGCAGACAAGCTCGACACCGCTTGCGGCATCTTTGCGATTGACGAGGCCCCCACGGGCTCTTCCGACCCGTTCGCCGTTCGCCGCGCCGCCATCGGCATCATCAACATCCTGCGCGCCGAGCCTGCCATCAGCCTTGTGGGCGCCATCCACGCTGCGCTCGGGGGGCTGTCTGCCCAGGGCATCGAGTTCGACTCCGCCAAGGTCGAGGCGGCCGTCATCGACTTCTTCGTCGGCCGTCTCGCAAGTATGGCGCGCGAGGAGGGCGTGAGCGCCGATACCGTCGAGGCGGTCAAGGCCGTGGGCGTCGTGGAGCCCGCTGAGTTCATCGCGCGCGCCCATGCCCTTGAGGAGGCCCGTTCCGGCTCACGTGAGGTGTTCGACGACCTTGCGAGCGCCTACACGCGCGCCAACAACCTGCGAGACGCCGCGCTTGGTTGCGAGGTCGACAAGTCCCTGCTCGGCCCGGCCGAGGTGCAGCTTCTCGACGCGGTCGACGAGGCAACTGCCAAGGTTGAGGCCTGCCTTGGGGGCGAGGGCGGCTATGCCGGCGCCATCGCGGCCCTTGCTGCGCTTCGTGCGCCCATCGACACGTTCTTCAACGACGTCATGGTCATGGACGAAGACGCGGCCGTCCGCGCCAACCGTCTGCGCCTGCTCAACCGCTTCGTGGCCGTTTTCCACGACGTCGCCGATTTCGGCAAGATGGAGAAGAAGGCGTAGGGTTTCAGGAAGGCAAGAAGGGGAGGCGTTTGGATATGGATGAGTTCACTTACGGCATCAGCCCTACCGAGCAGCCGCTTGCGGCACAACCTGGGGCATTGGTTCCCACCATCCATGTCATTTCCGACTCGCTGGGCGAGACTGCCGCCGAGGTCGCCCTGGCGGCCACGTCCCAGTTCGGCGCGGGCATCGTCCATATTCAGCGCCTCCCCAAAGTCACGGCCCTCTCTCAGGTAAAGGCCTATCTCGACGAGCACTGCTCCAACTCCGGGCAGCGTTCCCTTGTGTTCTACACAATCGTCGATCCCAACCTGCGTGCACAGATCGAGTCTGAGTTCGAGGCGCGCGGAATCGACTCGCTCGACCTCATCGGCCCGGCAATAGACGCCGTGCAGCGCCTGACGGGCCTTGAGCCCCGCATGCAGGCAGGCGCCATCCGCAAGGTGGACGACCGCTATTTCAACCGCATCAACGCGATGGAGTTTTTCGTCGCCCATGACGACGGCCGCAACCCCCAGGATCTTACTCAGGCCGACATCGTCCTTATCGGCGTGTCGCGCACCTCGAAGACGCCGCTGTCGATGTACATG
>CAKUKJ010000361.1 GCA_934662525.1 uncultured Coriobacteriales bacterium
CGGCCTCGCACAGCTGGTTGTAGCGCTCGACGGACTCCACGACGTGCTCCACGGGCAGCCCCACGGCCTCAGCCAGCTCCTCGATGGTGTCGGCCTGGGCGACAGGCTGCAGGTAGGCGCCGTACTGGGTGGTCTGGAGCTGGTCGAGCTTGGGCTGGTCGATGAAGTTGTAGCAGACGTTGGGCGTGTGCTGGAGCACCGCGCGGCCGATCCACGCGCCGTACCAGTCCTCAGACAGGAAGCGGAAGCCGTTGTAGTCGAGCATGACGCCGGCGGCCAGGTCGCCGTAGAGGTACTGGAACTCCAGGAACGCCATGCGGGACATGGAGCGCGTCGCCGCGCCGACCTTCTGGCCCATGAGGATGCCCTCGCCCAGGTCGTTCTCGTTGCCCGTCTTGCTCCCGCACAGAAGGCCGTCGGTGTTGTAGTCGGAAATCATCGCGTCGTTGTACGTGAACGCGCCTGCGCTGATGACGACGCCGCCGTTCGCCTTGATGCGCAGGGACGTGCCGTCGGCGTTGACCGCGACCACGCCGATGACGGCGCCCGACTCGTCGGTCACGAGGCTCTGGCCGGCGGTGTTGTAATGGACCTGCGTGAAGCCCTCGACCACGGTCTCCATGGGCTCGTAGATGCCGGCGTTGCCGCCGTCGGGGGTATGGCCGCGGGGTGCGGGGTCGGCGATTGAGGAATACTCGGGGGCGCGCTCGTTGCCGGTGTAGTGCAGGCTCACGCCCTCGGCGGCCTCGACGATGTGGGCGTCGGCCTCCACGGTGCCGGTGAAGGTCATGCCCTGCTCCTCGCACCAGTCGTACAGGTCGAGGGACGAGTCGCAGAACACGTCGACCATGTCGGGGTCGGCCGAGGATCCCAGCGCGGCGGTGACGTAGGCCTTCATGGCCTCGGGGGAGTCCTCGACGCCGAGCTTTTGCTGCAGGCCGGTACCGCCGCCCATGTAGATGATTCCGCCCGAGCGGAACGTGCTGCCGCCGCCACGCCCGGCCTTCTCAAGCACGCACACCGTGGCACCGGCCTTGTTGGCCTCGATTGCAGCGGCGCAGCCGGCGGCGCCCATGCCCACCACAACGACATCGGCCTCCTCATCCCAGCTGTCGCCGCCGTCCTGGGTCTCGGTGGCGAGCGCGGCCGAGGCGCCTGCGCCCATGGCGAGCGCGGCTCCCGCCGCTCCGCCGACGAACCCCCTGCGCGTCATCTTGCCTGCCGTGCACGTTCCGGTTTTGGTTGAGAGCATCTGCTTCCCCTTTTCTGCTTCGTGCCCCTGTACATGTGCTTCTTGCGGGTGTTGCCTGTGTCTGTCTGTTCGCGGCGCGAGTGGGCGCTGCGGTGCGCCCCTTCTCAACGTCGCAGGCTCATCTTGGCGCGACTGTGCTCCCTGTGGCAATCGGCTTGGTTGTGCGCGGGTGCCGCAGACATCCGGCCGATGCATCGGCCAAACGGTATGAGGCGCGTGCGGGTGGTTGGGGCTTGACATGGTTTGCCAGGTAGAATATCGCCGCTTGACACTGCTTGAGATGCCTTTGCGGGTATCGGGGCGCCGATGGAGCGGTATAATCCGCTGACAGCGTGGTTTGGGCGCATGGGGTGACGGGGGTAGCCGATGGCAAACAAATGCGGGGAAGGCCTGCCTGTCGGCATCGCCATAGAGAGGTCGCTTGAGTGGGGGCTTCCGGCAGCCCCTTTGTTCGCTGCCATGCTCCAGGCACTCTCCACCACGCCCGCCTCGTCCTCGGCGGAGTCGTCGGGCATGCTGTACGTCGTATGCATGCTGGGCGCGCTTGTGGGATTTGCGGCGGTCTTGCGCGTTTCCGCATGGCGTCGGCCGAGCAGGCTTGCCGTCTGCGCCGGCAGCGCGGTGGCGCTTGAGGTCGCATGGATTGTCCTCACCGTTGGGGAGTTTTGCCGCATTGAGGCGTGCACGCAGGCAGGCATGGCGCTCATCGGGCTTTCCACGTCTGTCATGCTGTGCCTGTGGCTCACCGTGGGGCAGGCGGACGATTCGCGCGTCGAGGTGTCCAAGCTTGCCGTGGGGCTTTTCAGCGCTTTCGTTCTTAACGCCGTGCTTGCGGTGGGCCCATATCTGGGATGGTTGAGCTTCACATTTCCGCTGCTCACGGGCGTTCCGCTCTGGCTGCGCCTCCGGGCGGGGGAGGGTGCTGCCGGCGACGGCGCGCCGGCCGGGCAGGCGGTGCCGACGACTTGGGCAACGCTGTGCGACACGTTGAAGGGGCGCATGTCCGTATGCCCGCTTTTGATGACTGTCGGGGCCGGGGTCGGGCTTCTGGGCTTCGACGGCACGATGGTGGATTACGCGGTTATCCTCGCTGCGCTCGTATTGCTCGTTCCCGCTTGGCTGGGCATGCCCGTGCGGCGCGCCGTGGGCAAGCTGACGACTCCCCTCGTTGTAATCGGCCTGGTATTGGGCTATTTTGCGGGCAGCGGAGCACCGTTTTCCGTCTTTCTTTCCGGGTGCGCCGCATGCCTTGCCTGGTTTTGGCTCGACATGCGCGAAGACGGCCGGCACGACTCGCTGCGCTCCGTGGGAATTCGCCAGGCTGCCGCCCTTCTTGGCACGGCCGACGTTCTCGCCATGGCGGGGTTGGTGGCCGAGCAGGCGGCGGTCGGCCTCGGTGGCTTGGGTGTCCGAGACGCCATGGTGCTGCTCTGCGCCCTTGTGGTTGCCGCCGAATTGGTGTGGGGGCTTGCGTCCCTGCGAAAAGACGCTGGGATGTCGGCACCTGACATGCCCGTTTGGCGCGCGATGCCGCAGACGTGCAGTGAGGGCTCCCTTGTTGCGGCGTTTGGCCTCACCCCGCGCGAGGCCCAGGTGGCGCGTCTTTTGTGCGAGAACCGCAGCGTCAACTACATCTGCTCCTGCCTGGGCCTTTCGCGCAGCACGGTCAAGACGCACGCGAGCCATGTCTATGCCAAGCTCGGCGTCCACAGCCGCGACGAGCTCGTCGCCTTGGTGGAGGGCGAAGGTTCCGCACGCTAGGTTGTTTGAAGAAAGGCTTTCTCATGAGTTTAGGTTGGTCGCACCGGTGCAGGTGACGCGGTCTCTTTATCAACCCACCAGTACGTCTTTCCCCTTGAACGCAATGCCATAGGCATGTATCCGGTCAACTGGGATGCCGCGCTCTATAAGGG
>CAKUKJ010000362.1 GCA_934662525.1 uncultured Coriobacteriales bacterium
CCCCGAGGCCGCGGTCCCGCCGCCGGCACCCGAGGCAGCCACCGAGCCGAGCGCAGAGCCCGCCGCCGCCGCCGTGCCTGGTCGGAACACCGTGCTCCACAGCCCGGCCGTCTCGTCCGCCACCTGCGCGAGTGGGTTACGGTCGGCCGGCACCCCCCATTCCGCCACCGGCACGGCCTGCGCTGCGACGAGGCGGGGAACGTCTGGGCCGCGATGGGCTGGGTGGGCGACGGCTACGACGGCGTCCACGTCTTCGCCCCGGACGGGGCGCGGATCGGGCGGATTGGGCTGCCGGAAATCGCGTCGAACGTCTGCTTCGGCGGCAGCCATGTATTCCTCTTCGCGGCTCAAATCAACCATAAAGTCTAATCCCTTCTCTGGCTACCTCATGCTCAACGTATCCAAACCGGGATGAGCCCTTGTTGTAAAGGTCTTTAGACTCAACCAGCACGTCCTTTGGCATTTTCAACCAATTAAGTGCCATACGCGCCTTGGCATGGGCCCAGGCAGAGTCATCCTCGGCGACAATAAAGACATCTATATCGCTGTCTGGCCCATAATCGCCACGGGCCCGCGACCCAAAAACAAAGATTTCCTCGGCAGGGATGGTATCAAGAATGGACGAAACGAGTCTGTCCGCCTCAACTTCGCTCAATCCGGGAACGCGCCGACCGACGCCACAGGCACCATCAACCTGGCAGCGCGTCGACTCCCCGCCCGACTTGAAGGCATCGGATGCCTGGTGGTTCAAAAAAGCGCGTTCGCGCTCGGCCCGAGCTGCGGGGTCACCCGTACGGTAGACCATCGGCACCTCCCCTCAATCAAATACCCAAATCGGCCATGATTGTACCTCGTTCGCAGTTGTACCGCCATGCTCTGTATCCATCTTGTTCCCCTGCATACGCCCCATGTTCAAGACGTGTTCAACGGAAAAACGACGGAGCAATGGCCGCAGCGACTTACCCGGCCGCTATACTTGCGCGTATGGTGAAGAGACGGGTCGCACACATAGCGCTGGGTCTGGCGGCGGCCGCGTTGGCCACCGCCTTGGCGGCATGCGGCGCACCCGCCGAGTCCACATCGGGAGCGGCTTTCCAGGTGGCACAGACCATGCCTGCCACGTCCTCCTTCAGCGAATCCGAGGCCACAGGCTCAAACGGTGCGCTCATCGACGCAAGTCACTCCTCACAGGGCTACGTGGGGGCCTCCGCCCAGGCATCCTCGCGCCTCAAACTGCTCGTCGTCATGGGCGACGCCACGCAAACATACGACATGTCGCAGGACGGCACGCCCATAATCGCGCCCCTCACATTCGGCAGCGGCAGCTACACGATACGCGTGATGCAGAACACCTCCGGCGACAGCTACGTCGAGCTGGCACACGTTGACGTGACGGTCGAACTAGACGACGAATTCGCGCCTTACCTGCGTCCCAACGTCTATTGCGACTACGACGAGGCATCCGCCTGCGTTGCCAAGGCGCGCGAGCTCGTTGGCTCGGCCACAAACCAGGGCGAGGCACTCGAGGCCATCTGCGACTATATCTGCTCAAACGTTACCTACGACGACGGCAAGGCTTCCCAGCTCCAAAGCTCCTCGGGCTATGTCCCCGACCCGGACGACACGCTCGCCGAGGGCAAGGGCATCTGCTTCGACTATGCCTGCCTGGGGGCCGCGATGCTGCGCAGCCAAGGCATACCCACCAAGGTCGTGACCGGATACGTGAGCCCCGACAACATATATCATGCGTGGATAGAAGTATATATAGATGGAACATGGGTGAGCGCCGCTTTCAACGTGCAGGCGAAGACCTGGTCGCGCCTCGATCTCACCTTTGCCGCCGCCGGGGCGGGCAAATCCGTGGGCGACGGCAAAGAATACACACCTCGATATGTATACTAGCAGCACTGCGAACTGGCGATTGGAGAGCCGATGGCGGACAAACTTTTGGAGAGCAGCGCGATAAGCGCCTTCTGCGGCAGCGTCGCTACGATGCTCTCGGCGGGCGTCCAGCTGGAGGAGGCCGTGTACCTCCTGTCCGACAACCGAGAGAAGTCCTACTTCAAGGACGTGTGCGACAGCGTGTACTCGCAGCTCAGCACAGGCGCGGGCCTTGCCGACGCCATGGAGGCGTCCGCCGCGTTCCCGGCCTACGCGGTGAGCATGGTGCGCGTGGGCGAGTCGTCGGGCCGCATCGACCGCGTTCTGCGCAGCCTGGCGCACTACTACGGCTCCGAGGGGCGCATGTTCTCCAAGCTCCAGAGCGCCGTGGGCTACCCGGCGGCCCTTCTCTGCGTGATGAGCCTCGTCCTCGCCTTCACCGTCGTGGTGATCCTGCCCGTGTTCCAAGGCGTCTACGCCGACATCGCCGGTTCGCTCACCACGGGGTCGTTCGGCTCGGTGGGCGCATCGGTCGTCATCGGCTGGGTCGCCCTCGCCGTCGTGCTCGTGGCGACCGTCGGCGTGCTCGTGCTGGGGGCGCGCACCCGCTCCGAGTCGGGCCGCCTGCATGTGATGCGGCTCTTTGAGAAGTTCCCCGCCACCAAGAAGGCCCTCTACCAGCTCGCCCTGTCGCGCTTCACGAGCGCGCTGGCCGCCTTCATCGCCTCGGGCGTGCACGACGAGCAGGCCATGGAGCAGGCGGCGCGCACCGTGGACCACGCGGAGCTGGCCAAAAAGGTCGAGGCGGCCCGGGCGGCCATGGCCGATGTGGACAACCCCCGCAGCCTGCCCCAGGCCATCTCCGAGAACCAGGTCTTCGAGCCCGTGTACAGCCGCATGCTGCTGGTGGGCACCCGCTCCGGCTCCACCGACGAGGTGCTCGGGAGCCTCTCCGACGTCTTCTTCGAGGACGCCACCGTACAGATCGACTCCGTCGTGGACACCGTCGAGCCCGCGCTTGCGCTGTTCCTCACCATCGCGGTGAGCGCCACGCTTATCGCCGTCATGATGCCGCTTGTGGGCATCATGAGCTCCATCGGCTAGGCCGGAAGGGTCGCACATCGATGTATCACGAGAAAACATACCGCGAGGAGGCGCGCAGGCGTCGTTGGCTCATCGTGGCGGCCGTGGTCTTGGCCGTCATCGTGGCGGCCGCGGCCTGGATGCTGCGGCGGACCGTGTTCGGCCGCCAGATCCTGGCGGTCGGCGGGAACGAGC
>CAKUKJ010000363.1 GCA_934662525.1 uncultured Coriobacteriales bacterium
TCGTGGGACGCTGGCTCGAGCATGCCCGCGTGTACATGTTCGGCACCGACAAGGACGTCATCTACCTGAGCTCGGCCGACATGATGACGCGAAACACCGAGCACCGGGTGGAGATTGCCTATCCCCTGCTCGACGCAGGGCTGCGCCGCCGCGTTGCCGAGGACATCGACGTGCAGATGCACGACAACACCAAGGCGCGCATCCTCACCCCGCAGGGCACCCATGCGCGTGTGCCCGTATGCGCGGGCGACGAGCTCGTGTGCGCCCAGGAGTTCTTCGCACAGCGCGCCATCGACGAGGCGGAGGCCGCCAAGACGGCTCGCGCCGAGAAGGCGCGCCGCGCGCAGAAGAGAGACATCCCGAACGGCGAGGCCGAAGGGGTCGGGCCGAAGGACAAGTCGCAGGACGAGGCCAATGCCGCACGTGTGAAAGAAGAGGCAAAGGAGGAGACGCCCGACAAGACCCCGGTGCGCCAGGCCGGACCCACAAACGTCCAGGAGTCGGCTGCCCCGCAGCCCTCCACGCCCGTGGAAGTCGACGCCAGGCCCATCGACAAGGGCTCCGATGCCGCCCCCGAGACCGACACGCAGGCGGCGCTTGAGCTCATGGTTAAGCAGAATGGCCGTGGAGCAACAGGGTGGGCGCTCATCAAGGCTGGCTTTAAGGTACTATTCGGCAAGTCAACCAAACAGTAGGCACTCGATGAGCCGCTGTGGCTGCGTTTAACGAGGCCATGCACGTCCAGTGCATCGGTTTCGCCCGCCTTGCCACAGCGGCCCACAGCTTGCCTCGATCACATCGACAGGTAGGCGGGCATGCAGCTCAAAATCGAATCTCTTTGCTACGGGGCCGACGCGGTCGCGCACACCGATGAGGGCAAGACGGTGTTTGTGGCGGGCGGCGTGCCCGGCGACGTCGTTGAGGCGCAGATAACCAGCGACGGCAAGACGTTCTCTAAAGCCCGCGTGACCCAGGTCTTGCAAGCAAGCGAGAGCCGCGTCGCCTCAAAGTGCCCCTATTCGAGCATCTGCGGCGGCTGCCCTTGGGCCGAGGTCTCTCTTGAGACGCAGCGCGCCGCCAAACGGAAGAACGTCGTGGACGCCCTCGTGCGCATCGGCAAGTTCGACGCCGATTGGGCGGAGGAGCATGTGCGTCAGATCCTCGACGCAGGGGACGCCTGGGGCTACCGCAACAAGGTGGAGCTGGCATGCGTCGAGCAGGACGGCCGCGTGCGCCTGGGCATGCACTCAAAATACGACGCCAACCGCGTCGTAGCCGTGGACAAATGCCCGCTGATGGCCAAAGGCGGCCAGAAGCTCGTCAAGTCGGTCGCCGGTGCGCTCAACTACTTCGCAGGGTCGCGCGACCTGGGCCTTGAGCGCGTGGGCATCCGCGTGAGTGAGCGCACGCGCCAAATCGAGGTCGCGCTGTGGACCGATCCGGCGGCCTTCCCACGCAACGAAATCGCCAAGGTCCTCACCGATGCCGCAAAACCCACCGCCATCACGCGCGTCATGACGAAAGAGAAGGGCGGGGCGCGCAAAATCGCAGGCATCGAGCGCCTCGATGGCCGCAGTTTCTGGGAGGAGCGCCTTGCGGGGGAGACCATGCGCCTGTCGGCGCCGTCGTTCTTCCAGGTGAACACCCCCGGTGCGGAGAAGCTTATCCAGCTCGTGCTCGAAGGGCTCGCCATCGAGGGCGACGAGGTCGCGTGCGACCTGTACTGCGGTGCAGGAACGTTCACGCTGCCCCTGGCCCGTGCGGCACAAGGCGGCGTCATCGCGGTCGAGAGCTACGGCCCGGCCGTGCGCGACCTTGCGAAAAACCTAGAGAACGCCAAGCTTGCCGACATGGTCGAGGCCATCGGCGACGACGCCGCCCGCCAGCTCGACTGCCTGGAAGATGCCGACGTCATCGTCGTCGATCCACCGCGCGCAGGCTTGGATCGCTCGGTGGTAGAGGCCGTGAGCGAAAGCCCGGCGCGCGCCGTGGCCTATGTATCATGCGACCCGGCCACACTTGCCCGCGACCTGGCAGTATTCAAGGAGCTGGGCGCGCTCGACGCCGTCTCCATCACACCCGTCGACTTGTTTCCCCAAACGTTCCATGTAGAGAACGTCACCATCCTACGCCGTCGCTAGGGAGCCGTCTTGATTCTCGCATCCAAATCCCCCCGCCGCCGCGAGCTCATGGAAGAGGCGGGCTACACGTTTACCTGCGTCAGCAGCGACTTCGACGAGAGCAGCGTCTCGGCTGCCGACCCCCACGACCTGCCGGCGCTCCTCGCCTACCACAAAGCGCTCGCTGCGGCCGGGCAGGCCGCGCGCGACGAGCTTGTCATCGGGTCGGACACCGTGGTGCTTTTAGACGGGCGCGTGCTGGGCAAACCCCGCGACGCCCACGAAGCCCGCGAGATGTTGGCGAGCCTTTCAGGCGCAACGCACGAAGTTGTGACCGGGGTGGCCGTGTTGCGCAACGGAAACGCCGTCTGCCGCTTCTCCGAGACGGCGCGCGTCACCTTTTGGGACCTGCTGCCTGAGGAAATCGACGCCTATGTGGCCAGCGGCGAACCCATGGACAAGGCGGGCGCCTACGGCATCCAGGGCAGGGGCCGCCTGCTTGTGCGCGGCATCGAGGGTGACTTCTACACAGTCATGGGCCTGCCCATCTCGCGCCTCTACCGCGAGCTGCGCAAGTTGGGGGCATAGGCGGCACCTTGCTCCCCCACCGGCATGAAAAGGCCTCCCATCTCGACTGACTTAGATGCGAGATGGGAGGCTTTTGTGTATTCAGGGCAATCTACCTGGTAATTCTTACTGAGCTTCCAGTAACTATAAAGCTCTAGTTGAACTTAAAAATCTTGCGAGCAACGTGATAGAGCCCCGCCGTGATGCGCTTGCCGGCCTTGCCGGGAAGGTTCGTGCCCACGCCGAGGAAATTATGGCGAGCATGGTTGTACATACGCCCGTCAAACGCCTTGAGGTCGCGCCAGAGCTCGTCCACCAGCTGGTCGGACTCAGGCTCCTGCGACATGTGGCCGAACAGCGACGAGATGGCCATCATCATTGTGAAGTAGTTGAGCATGTAGGCACGCAGCGGGGCGCTCTTCACCTCGTCGTAGAGATGGATGGCCTCGAAC
>CAKUKJ010000364.1 GCA_934662525.1 uncultured Coriobacteriales bacterium
GCGCGAAGCCGATCCGGCGGAGCGGCTGAGCTTGCTTGCAGCGCTGTGCCGCGGCCGTGACGCGCGGCGCCTCCGACACCGCGCTGCGCGAAGTGCACACCCTGAAGTCCTCGAGCGCGCAGGTCGGCGCGATGGCCGTGTCGGCGCTGGCGAGGTAGGCGGTGAAGAGGTATTTTGCCGCATCGCGGATGCCAAGCGACGAATAAAAGGCGGCCCAGCGCATATACCCGACACCGGAGCAAGCCCCGCTGAGGAGAAAGTTTGCGGCCACCCAAGCGGTCGGGGCCCCTTTTGAGACGGCGAGCAGGGAAGACGAGACGGTGCAGGCGACCATGCCTATGGCTAGCGTCGTGTCGAGAAAGGCAAGGTCGCCCTTCAGCTTCAAGGCGAACCAGAGGACGGCGATGAGCATTTGGACGACGAACATGACGCTTGCAAGATTGCCGAAAAGAGGAAGGCCGAGCTGAGAGGAGCCGGCGAGTCTGTTGAACCAGTAAACCCAGCAGAAGAGGCCCCACAGGCCCGAGCACACGGCGAGGCCGCGCAGCGATGAGGAGGCGGGGCATGCTCCCCCGACCCTGGGACATGGCTCCCTGCCTGTTTCGGGGTTTGTGGGCACAAGCATGTCCGGGCGTCCCTCTCCTTCTGGTAAAAAACGAGCTCCGAGTGTCGCGTGAGGTTTTGAGCCGGAGCCTTGAAATGGGACACATCGTAGCACTCGGTATTGCGGCGGATGCCGCAGGAGTTGGGAAAGCTATGGTACATTTTGTACTGTTTTGATTATCGTCCCAGCTAGTTGGCAAAATTCAAGTACGGACGAAAAGGGTGTGGCGTGGCATGCCCAATCAGGCGAATCATTGTCCCGACGACCGGGGCGGGCCGTGCGGAGCTTGCGGCGCGGCTGTGCCCGGCACTGTAATCAAGAGACAGATTGGAGCAGGAATGAGCATGGATGTGTTGACGACCCGCAGGAATCTCATCAAAGGGGCGGCGCTCGGCGCGGCCGCGCTGGGAATGCCTGCGCTTGGCGTTGCCCAGGCCGCCCTCGAGCCTGGCGTGTACAGCGCGTCTGAGGAGGGCGTCGGCAAGGTGACGGTAACCCTCACGGTCGACGAATCCGGCATCGCCGAGGCCGCCGTCGACGTCTCCGGCGAGACACCGTTCGTGGGTGGCCTTGTGGGGGAGGCGCTTCGCGCCCAGCTTCTCGACTCAACCGACGGGGCGATAGACGGCGTCTCCGGCGCTACCATCACGTCGTGGGCGGTCTCGTCCGCCGCCAGGAAGTGCCTTATGCAGGCCGCCGGAGAGCCCGTCAGCGAGGTGCCTGAGTGGGATGACAGCTGCGACTCCGATTGGCTGGGCCATGAGCCCCAAATTGACGAGTCTCTCGTGACCGAGACATGGGAGACCTCCATTCTCATTGTGGGTGCGGGCAATGCCGGCCTCGCCGCAGGTGCCTATGCCGCAGACAACGGCTTGGACTACCGCATCATCGAGCGCAACCCCATGAAGGGCAGTACCCGCCTGTACTACGGCGCCGTCGACACTTCTGCCGCCCAGGCGGCCGGTGCAGAGCCCGTTGATCGCAAGCGCCTGCTCAATGAAATCAGCCGATATGCCAGCGGCAAGTGCAACCAGGCCGTCATCAATGTTTGGATCAACGAGTCTGCCCAGATGCATGAGTTTGTGAATGGGCTCATGACCGCCGAGCCTTACAACCTCTCCTGCACGTTTACCGCCGGCGAGGCCAGCCGCTGGCCCGAGGCGGAGCACGTCACCGACTACATGTTCCCCGAGATCGAACACACATTTGGCGGTTGGTCGGGCGAGCCCACGCGCAACGACGTCTTCGAGGACTTCATCGTGGGGCACGGCGGCCATATTGACTACTGCTGTCAGCTCGTCAAGCTTGAGAAGGAGGAAGGCCGCGTCGTAGGCGCCATCGCGCAGGACCGCAACGACGGCCACTTCATCAGGATTAATGCGGCCTGCGGTGTGCTGCTTGCTTGCGGCGGCTATGCCGCCAACCCCCGCATGATGGAGGCCCTCGACCCGATGGCTGTGAGCGTGACGAGCATGCACGGGAACTTCCCCGGGCAGAGGGGCATGGGGATCAGGGCGGCCCTTTGGGCAGGCGCCACGCTCGACAAGGAGCCCGCCCCCATGCTTTTTGACCGCGGCCTCGTTGCCAACGGCGTGGACTGCGGCTACGTCGAAAACCCCAATGCGTATTGCGGCAAGGAGTTTTCGGGCTTCATCACCAATTCCGTGAACGTTGGCCAATACAAGCCCGGGTCGCAGCCCTTCCTCAAGGTGAACCGCAACGGCGATAGGTTTGCGAACGAGTCCTGCCCCTACAATGACATCAACTATGCGGCCGCCTTCCAGCCCGGTGGCGTGTATGCGATGATTCACGACGCCGATTTCTTCGAGGACGCCGTGCGTTTTCATACCATTGCCTGCTCGGCGTCTGTCCAGCGTGGCACGTACTTTGAGGACGTTTTGAACAACCAAGTTGAGGCCGGCCTCATCCAGAAGGCGGACACAATCGAGGAACTTGCCGACAAGCTGGGCTTCGAGGGCGAGGCCAAGGAGCATTTCCTGGCAACGGTCGAGCGCCAGAACGAGAATTTCGACAATCAGGACGACCCCGACTTCGGTAAGATGGCCCCGCGCCTCTCGCAAATCCGCACCCCTCCCTTCTATGGCGGTTGGCTGGGCGCATCTATTCTGACGACCCTGCAGGGCATCACGATCAACGAGCACATGCAGGCTCTTGACGCGAACCGCGTCCCGATTGAGGGCCTCTACGTCGCCGGCGACAACTCCGGAAGCTTCTTCGCCGACAACTACCCGAGCCTGATGTCGGGCGTTGCCTGTGGGCGCACGCTGACCTTCGGCATCAAGGCCGTGAAGGAAATGGGAGGCATCTGCTAACCGGGCAATGACGGTGTAGGGCGGGAGTGGCGGCGACCGGCCCATGCGCGGCCCCGAAAATCGGGGCCGCGTTTTTATGGAGCAACGAGTTGATGAACGGTGCATGCTCTCCCCGGTAGCGTCGAGAATGTTGGTGTAAGGCCCGGCCCCGAAGGAGGCGGCCACGCCCCGACCTGAAACCGCGTGGCCTATA
>CAKUKJ010000365.1 GCA_934662525.1 uncultured Coriobacteriales bacterium
CGACCCGGCCTTCGAGGCGTACCGGAGCTGGCCGAAGGACTAGCCGAAAGGACTAGTAGACGAGCGCCTGGGCGCCGTCGGCGAGGGTCTCCTCGACGAAGGTGGGCGCGCCGGCGATCCGCACGCCGGGCAGCACGTCGTCCGGGGCGATCCCGCGCCGGGCGGCGCACTGCGTGCACAGGGTGACGGTGCCGGTGGCGAGCACCGCGTCGAGCAGGTCGGGCAGCGGAGCGGCGTGCGGCAGCTCGAACCCGGCGGCCCGGCCGGGCAGCGCGAACCACGCCGACTCGCCGGTGAGCCACAACGACACCGTGACACCGGCGGCGGACGCGGTGGCCGCGACGGTGAAGGCCTGCGAGCAGCGTTCCGGCGCGTCGGATCCGGCGGTGGCCTTGACGACGAGGGTGCGAGCCATGGGAACCACGATATTCGTCGGGCATAGGATCGCAGGCGATGTGGACCGTGGTCGGCTTCGTGGGCCTGCTCGTGGGCGTGTCGGACCTCGGGGCGTTCGCCGAGGGCTTTGCGCAGGGCGTGTCAGAGTCAGCCCTGCCGCTCGTGGCGGGCGTGGCGGCGCTTGCGCTTTTCGCCCGCAGGCAGGGGCGTCTCGCCCAGCCGTTGCTCGACCTTGTCCCTTTCAAGGACCGTCGTTTCGTCATGGGGTCGGTCGCCGTCATGCTCGTCTTCGGCGTGCTCATCAACACCGAGGTGTTCATGAGCGTTTACATACAGTCCGACCAGGGGTATTCCCCCACGGTGGCGGCGCTCACCCTGCTGCCCGGGGCCGTCGTGTCGGCGAGCCTGTGCCCCTTCACCGGCCGCGTGCTCGACAAGCATGGGCCTTTTGGGCTGGCGGTCGTGGGCTTTTCGGTGCTCGTGGTGGCGGGGATCCTCGCCTCGCTTGTCGAGCTCGCGTCGCCTTTGGGCTACTCGGTGTTCGCCTTTGCCCTGCGCAACTTCGGCAACGGGTTCGTGCTGCAGAACATGCAGACCTGGGCGTGCAACATCTTGCCCGACCGCCTCATGGAGCACGGGTCGGCCATCACCAACACGATGCGCCAGATGGGCGGCGCCCTCATCAATGCGACGCTGTTTTCGCTGATGGGCGTGGCCACCCCGGCCTTGGGGCAGATGGGGGCCATCAAGCTCGCGTTCGCGGTGTCAACCGTGGCTGTGGCGGTGCTCGGGGTGTGGGTTGTTGCGAGCCTGGCAAGAGAGAAGAGAGGAGCGCTGCGATGAACATTGCCGTGAGCGCCTGCCTTCTGGGCACACGCTGCCGCTACGATGGCGGCTCCAAACCGTGCGAGGCCGTCATCGCCCTGCGCAGCCGACATACTCTCGTGCCCATATGCCCTGAGGCCATGGCGGGTCTGCCCATCCCGCACCCCGCAAACGAGATCGTGAGCGCAAGCCCCCTGTGCGTGCGCGACGCTAGCGGCGCTGACAACACGGATGCCTTCGTCCGCGGGGCCGAACGCGCGCTTGCCCACGCACAGGAAAAGTCCTGCGAGCTGGCCGTCCTCAAGGCGAAGAGCCCCAGCTGCGGTCTGGGCCGCGTCTACGACGGTACGTTCACAGGCACCCTGGTCCCCGGCGACGGCGTGGCAGCCGCCCTTTTCAAGCAAGCCGGAATACCTTGCGTGGACGAGGCGCATATCCCCGACGGGCTTTGACTGCCGCCCGGCCGCGCATCGCTTCCCGACGGGTTCCGCCCACAAACTTCGAGATGATTGCGTTCTGTTGGGAGCGCAAATACTAGGGCGAAAAGCGCGCTCAATCTACCTGCGGTAATATCGTGTGTGTCTCAGGCTCAACAGGGACAATTTGCATTAAAACGCAATCATCTCGAAGTTTGTGTCTCAGGTTGGGGCACCAAGTCCCATAGAGGGCGATTAGAGGCGATGGAGGGATTCCCAGTTCGCGAAGACGTCCTTGCGCAGACTTTCGTGCCGGGCGTTCTGCAAGTCGGTTTTCTTCCGGAACTGCACCCCGAGGCTTCGCGCAACCGTTTTCGAAAGGGCTTCGAAGCGCTGTGTGTCTTTTATCTGCTCATACGTTACCGGGAGCACGTTGATGCCCATGCTGCCCAGCGCGGCCGCCCGGTTTGAGTCGGATAAATAGCTTCGAGCGTTTTCGTGAGCGAGAGAACTCTGACACTCGAGGTCGAGCGCGGCATGTTCCCAGTAGAGGTCGCATCGGCAATGGCTCTTCTGCGATAGAAGACAGGCATCTCGCGACAGGGGTACCTCCTGGTTGTAGTGGAAGCCTCCATAGCCTTCACCGCCTCGCCTACGAGAAAAGCCAAGCAGAATTCCCACTCTTACCTCAAAGGGCGACGCGGCATTGGAGACTATCAGCGACGCGGCCTCTGCAAGCAGCGCTCGCCCTCGACACTGTCCGGTTCTGGCCGCGAACGCGGAGATTGAGCGGGGCGAGGTGAGTGGCGGACGAGTCCACAAATCGGACAGTCTGCCGTTGACATCCACAAAAGGCGCCCAGCCGCCGAGGCGGGGCATGCCACGACGGTCGAGCATGGATTGAAGGAACGCCCGGATGAGCCTGGGCGGTCTATAGACTGCGAATGACCCGCAGAGTTCCTCGCCTAGCATGACGGCTTTTTCGACCCCGATGCGTGTGACGAGTTGCTGAAGGGTGAACTCAACGGAAGTTACTTGCGTGTCGTCTGCGATAGACACAAGCATGCCGGGCACAATTTCACCGGACAGCCCGTGCGCCCGCACGAGAGTTGAAGCGTGGCCGATTGAGGTCGTTGTAAGGATATCTATGGGGCCGTTATGGTTTGCGGCGAGAAGCGGCACCGTTTTGCCAAGGTGTCGAGTGATTTTCCCCGAACCTCGAGTCGTCTTGTTGGCAATGAGATGTCTGCGTCAGAGAGTCAGGTCTTGGGCTGCCTGCGTTCTGAATGTGGCGAGGGAATCGCCGGACACATATCTCAGCAGCATTTGATCATCGTCAGACTCCACGAGCAGGAGCTGAACGATGGGTGGGATTCTCCAGTAATCGAAAGCGGTTTCTCCGCAGATAATTGTGTCCATGCAGCAACATTAGCATGTTGGCCATGCTTGTAAATAGCTGTGTAGCTCGT
>CAKUKJ010000366.1 GCA_934662525.1 uncultured Coriobacteriales bacterium
GTACGCCCAGTGGGTGCAGCTGGTAAGCGTCACATTCGACGCAAACGGCGGTCAGGGCACCATGTCCATGGATCCTGCCGACCTCGGCACCACCGTTACGCTCCCCGCTTCCACGCTCACGCGCGACGGTTACAACTTCGCCGGCTGGAACACCGTCGCCGACGGCTCCGGCGCAGCCTTCGTTGACGGCGCGCAAATCACGCTCGGCAGCAACGTCACGCTGTATGCCCAGTGGAAGACCGCCGACACCAAGTACATCAACGGCATCCAGAACAACCTGACCGCAACCACCACGGCAGGCACCGAGCCCATGCTGCCCACCACGGCCAGCGTGCGTTGGTCCGACGGCTCCACCTCCAACGAGGCTGTGACCTGGAACACCCCGGCCAACTACGCCGAGCTGTACTCCAAGGCCGGCTCGTTTGAGGTGACGGGCACCGTCCAGGGCCACAGCATCAAGTGCACTGTGACGGTGACCACAGCCGCCGAGCAGCAGAAGGACGGCATTGCAAAAACGGGCGATGAGACCGATTACACGCCTATCGCCATCGCCGCAGGCGTCGGCGTCGTTGTCGTCATCCTTGCCGTCGTCCTCATCATCAGGAGCCGCAACAAGAAGTAAGTTTGTCTCCAGACAGAGCGAACGCAACGGGATCCGCGCAAATGAACTGGCGCGGGTCCCGTTTTTTGTTGCTAACGCTTCTTTCATTTCTCCATCGATACACAAAAATGCCCGCCATGCGCAGGCACATGGCGGGCAAACGGTCAAACCAAGGGGCTTGGCAGCGATATCGGAAGCCGCTCCCCTACTTCACGCAGGATGCCACGGCCTGGGCAACGGCGTTGGCGACGCTCTTGTCCAAGGCGCTCGGGATGACGTAGTCGGCGCTCAGCTGCTCGGGCGTCACCAGGTCGGCGATGGCATAGGCGGCCTTGATCTCCATCTCCTCGGTGATCTGAGGGGCACGGGCGGCAAGCGCGCCCTTGAAGATGCCCGGGAACACGAGGACGTTGTTGATCTGGTTGGGGAAATCGGAACGGCCGGTGCCCACGACTGCGGCGCCGCCGGCCTTGGCCTCGTCGGGCATGATCTCAGGCACAGGGTTTGCCATGGCAAAGACGATGCCATCCTTCATCGTGGAGACCATCTCGCGCGTCACGACGTTGGCCGCAGAGACGCCCACGAACGCGTCGGCACCCTTGAGGGCGTCGGCCAGCGTGCCGGTGAGGTACTTGCGGTTCGTGACCTTGGCCATCTCGGCCTTGGCGGGGTTGAGGCGCTCGTCGCCCTCGCACACGATGCCCTTGGAGTCGCACAAGATGACCTCGCCGAAGCCCATATGCAGCATGAGCTCGGCGATTGCAATGCCGGCGGCGCCGGCACCGTTGATGACGATGGTCATCTCGCCCATCTTCTTGCCCGTCACCTTCATGGCGTTGAGCATGGCGGCAGACGTCACGATGGCCGTGCCGTGCTGGTCGTCATGGAAGACGGGGATGTCGCAGACCTCCTTCAGGCGGCGTTCGATCTCAAAGCAGCGTGGGGCCGAGATGTCCTCAAGGTTGATGCCGCCGAACGACTTGGAGATGAGCTGGATAGTGCGCACGATCTCGTCGGTGTCGTGGGAGTCGATACAGATGGGGAACGCGTCCACACCGCCGAACTCCTTGAACAGCACGCACTTGCCCTCCATGACGGGCATGCCGGCGGCAGGGCCGATGTCGCCCAGGCCCAGGACGGCCGTGCCGTCGGTGATGACGGCGACGAGATTGGAGCGACGCGTGAGCTCCCAGGACTTCTGGTAGTCCTTGTTGATGGCGCGGCACGGCTCCGCGACGCCGGGCGTGTAGAGCAGCGACAGGTCCTCCGCCGTCTCCACGTGCTTGCGCGCGCGCACCTCGATCTTGCCGTGCATCTCCTCGTGCAGCTTCAAGCTCTCCTCGCTCACGTTCACGCTAGATCATCTCCTCTGGTTTGAACACCTTGTCGAATTCGTCCTCTGTCATGAAACCGAGCTCCGCACAAGCCTCTTTGAGGCTCATATCGCACTCAAAAGCCAGATGCGCCACCTTGGCGGCGTTCTCATAGCCGATGTAGGGATTGAGGCAGGTCACAAGCATGAGGGAGTTGTGCAGGTTCGCACTCATCTTGTCGCGCCTGGCCTTGATGCCGCACGCGCAGTTGACCTCAAACGACCGGATGACGTCGGCCAAAAGGCGCACCGACTGCAGGTAGTCGTAGGCAATGACGGGCATGAAGACATTGAGCTCGAAGTTGCCCTGGCTTGCGGCGAAGCCGATGGTGGCGTCGTTGCCCATGACCTGCACGGCCACCATGGTGACGGCCTCGCACTGCGTGGGGTTCACCTTGCCGGGCATGATGGAGCTGCCAGGCTCGTTGGCCGGAATGGTGATCTCGCCCAGGCCCAGGCGCGGGCCCGAGGCGAGCCAGCGCACGTCGTTGGCGACCTTCATCATGTTGGCGGCAAGCCCGCGCAGCGCGCTATGCGAGAAGGCGACGGCGTCTTTGCCGGAGAGCGCGGAGAACTTGTTGGGGTCAGTCACAAACGGCTCGCCCGTAAGCTCGGCAATCTTGGCCGCAGCCAGCTTGTCGAAACCGACGGGCGCGTTGAGACCCGTGCCCACAGCCGTGCCGCCCAGGGCAAGCTTGCGCATGGGTGCGAGCGAGAGCTCGAGCTGCTCGACGCTGTTACGCAGAAGGCCGGCCCAGCCGCGCACCTCTTGCGAGAAGGAGATGGGCACCGCGTCTTGCAGGTGCGTGCGGCCGCACTTGATGACGCCCTCGTGCTCGTCCGCCACGCGCACGAGCGTCGCGACAAGCGATTTCACGGCAGGCAGCACGCCGTCGCGCACGGCAAGCACGCAGGCGATATGCAGCGCAGTGGGAAACGTGTCGTTGGAGGACTGAGAACGGTTCACCGAGTCGTTGGGGTGCAGGACGCGCTCCCCCGCAAGCTGATTGCCCCTGTTGGCCACGACCTCGTTGACGTTCATGTTGGACTGCGTGCCCGAGCCGGTCTGCCACACCTTGAGGGGGAACTCTCCGTCGAGCTTGCCGGCGAGAATCTCGTCGCAGGCCTGCGC
>CAKUKJ010000367.1 GCA_934662525.1 uncultured Coriobacteriales bacterium
TTGACGTCGTAGACCTCCACGCCGGAGCCTTTGGCGATGCGTGCGCGGCGGCTGCCGTTGATAATGCGCGGCTTGGCGCGCTCCTCCTTGGTCATCGACATGATGATGGCCTCGGTTTTATCCATGATAGAGTCATCGATCTGCCCGTCAGCCTTCTGCATGAGGCGGTCGCCCCCGGGAAGGGCCGAGAGAATCGAGGCGAAGCCGCCCATCTTCTTGATCGACTTCATCTGCAGCAAGAAGTCGTCGAACGTGAGGCCCTGGTTGAGCATGCGCTCGGCAGCCTGGGCCTGTTCCTCGTCGACCTGCTGCTGGGCCTTCTCGATGATGGAGACCATGTCGCCCATGCCCAGGATGCGACGAGCCATACGCTCAGGGTAGAACACCTGGAACTGGTCGGGCTTCTCGCCCGTGGAGATGAACTTGATCGGCTTGCCGGTGACGCTGCGCACAGACAGCGCGCCGCCACCGCGCGAGTCGCCGTCGAGCTTGGTCATGATGACGCCGTCGAAGTCGACGCGCTCGGCAAACACCTGCACGACGTTGACGATGTCCTGGCCGGTCATCGAGTCAACGACCATGAGGATCTGGTCGGGCTTTACGGCCGCCTTTATGTCGGCCGCCTCCTTCATCATCGCCTCGTCAATCTGGAGGCGGCCGGCCGTGTCGACGATGACGACGTCCTTCATATCGTCGATGGCGGCGCGGATGGTCTCACGTGCGATATCGACCGGGTGCTTGCCGTCGCCGCGATACACCTTGACCCCGAGCTCGCCTCCGAGCGTCGCCAACTGGTCGGCGGCGGCAGGGCGATACACGTCGCATGCGGCAAGCAAAGGGGCATGCCCCTGCGACTTGAGCAAGGCCGCCAGCTTGGCGGCAGCCGTCGTCTTGCCTGAGCCCTGCAAGCCGACGAGCATGATGACGTTGGGGATGCGGCTCGTGAGCACAAGGCGACTCTCGGTGGAACCGAGCAGCTCGGTAAGCTCGTCGAGCACGACCTTCACAACGTTCTGCGCAGGCGAGAGCGACTCGAGCACCTCGCTTGTGAGGCAGCGCGCCTTGCACTTGGCGACAAACTCTTTGACGACCTTGAAATTGACGTCGGCCTCGAGCAGGGCCATGCGCACCTCGCGCATGGCAGCGTCGATGTCGGCCTCGCTCAGCTTTCCCTTGCCGCGCAGGCCCTCGAAGGTGTCCTGCAGGCGATTTGACAGGCTTTCGAACATTGCCATGGTGACTTACTCCTCCTCGCCCGTGATGAGGGCGCGCGCGAACTCGTGGGCGTCAAAGGGGCGCAGGTCCTCGATGGACTCGCCGACCCCAACGCGAAGAATGGGCAGGCCCAGGTCGTGGCTCACTGCCAAGGCGATGCCTCCCTTGGCCGTGCCGTCGAGCTTCGTCATGATGACGCCGTCCAGCCCCAACGCGCGGTTGAACTCCTTGGCCTGGTTGAGGCCGTTCTGGCCCGTTGTCGAGTCGATGACCAAGACGACCGACACCGGCATGGCCGCACGCTTCTTCGTGACCTGCACGACCTTGCCGAGCTCGGAAAGCAGGTCGGTAGAGGTATGGAGACGTCCCGCCGTGTCGATAAGGACGAGGTCGGCCCCCGTGCGCTCGGCGGCCTCGATCGTGTCGTAGCACACGCTTGCGGGGTCGGAGCCGCGCTCTCGCTTGATGACCTCGACATCGGCCCTCTCGCCCCAGACCTCGAGCTGCTCGATGGCCGCCGCCCGGAACGTGTCGGCGCTGCCGATAATCGGCTTGCGGCCCATCTGCTTGGCCTCTGAGGCGATCTTGCCGACTGTGGTGGTCTTGCCTGCTCCGTTCACGCCCACGAAGAGCACGCATGACGGGTTCTCAGCGATGGGGTCGGACTGGGCCGGCGTGAACGCCTCGGCAAGCAGCTCGACAAGCGCCGCCTTGACCTCGCGCACGCCCGTGAGCGACTCACGCTGGGAGCGCTCGCGCAGACGCGTGACTACCTGGTCGGTCGCCCCCACGCCGATGTCGGCCATGAGCAACGTCGCCTCGAGGTCGTCCCAGAACTCGTCGCCCACCTGAGGGCCGATCTCGAAGAGCACGTTGAGCTCGCCGGAGATCTTCTTCCTTGTCTTGTTCAGGCCCTCGGAGAGCCTCTGAAACCATCCCATGCCGGCCACACCGCCTTTCTAGCTTGCCTTGCGTTCGAGCTTTTGAGATATTACCTGGCTCACGCCGTCGGATTTCATGGAGACGCCGTACAGCACGTCGGCCGCCTCCATGGTACGCCTTTGATGCGAGATGACAATGAGCTGCGTGGTCGTGCGCAGGCGCTCGATGGCGCCGAGCAGCCTGTCGAGGTTAGAGTCGTCGAGCGCAGCCTCGACCTCGTCGAGGACATAGAACGGCACCGAACGCGTCTTGTACACGGCGAAAAGCAGCCCCAGCGCCGTAAGCGAGCGCTCGCCGCCCGACAGAAGCGACATCTTCGTGACGCGCTTGCCTCGGGGCTGTGCCACGACCTCGATGCCGGTGGAGGAGGGGTCGTCGGGGTTCGTCATCTCAAGATGGCCCTGTCCGCCCGGGAACAGCAGCCCGAAAATCTCCCCGAAGTTCTTGTTGACCGTGTCGAAAGCCTCCAGGAACCCGTCACGCATCTTGCGGTCGATGGCAGCGAGGATCTTGCGCAGGTCGGCCCGTGCATGCTGAAGGTCGTCCACCTGGCCCGTGAGGTAGTCCGCGCGCGCCTTGAGTGCCTCATACTCGTCGAAGGCGACCTGGTTGACGGGGCCGATCTCGGCAAGTTGGCGCTCGAGGCGCTGCAGCTCGCGGGAATCGTCGTCTCGGTCGGCAGGCGCGGGCAGCTCCAAGGCCTCTTCCAGCACCACCCCGGGCTGGGAGGTTATGGACTTCACCGCCTGGTCGACCTGAACCTCAAGGCGCCCCTTTTGCACGCGGATGTCGGCCAGGGCCGAGGTCGCCCTGGTTCGTGCGTCCTCCGCCTGGGCCACAGCGGCCTTTGCCGCGTCAATCGTCTCCTTGATCTGCGCCGAATCCGCCTCTGCAAGGCTCGCGCGGTCGCTGAGCGCAACACCCACTG
>CAKUKJ010000368.1 GCA_934662525.1 uncultured Coriobacteriales bacterium
CCCGCAAGGGCCTCAAGGTCGGCATCCTTGACGCCGACATCACCGGCCCCACCATCCCGCACATGTTCGGCTTCAACCACGTGGGCATCACCGCCCAGAACAACCTCCTCGTGCCCGCCCGCACCAAGGAGGGCATCGAGGTCATGTCCATCAACCTGTTGCTGCGCAACCCCGACGACCCGGTGATTTGGCGCGGGCCCGTCATCGGCGGCTGCGTGAAGCAGTTCTGGAACGAGGTCGTGTGGGGAGACCTCGACGTGCTCGTCGTCGACATGCCTCCGGGAACGGGCGACGTTGCCCTCACGGTGTTCCAGTCCATCCCCGTGGACGGCGTCGTCATCGTCGCCTCGCCGCAGGACCTCGTGGCCACCATCGTGGGCAAGGCCGTAAACATGGCCAAGTCCATGGACGTGCCGGTGCTGGGCCTCGTGGAGAACATGAGCTACTTCGAGTGCCCCGACTGCGGCAAGAAGCACTACATCTTCGGCGACAGCCACATCGACGAGGTCGCGCAGAAGTACGGCGTGGAGGTGCTCGCCCGCCTGCCCATGAACCCCGACTTCGCCGCCATGTGCGACGAGGGCAAGGTCATGGACATCCCCAACCCCGGCATTGATGCCGAGAAGCTGCTCGACAAGGCTGCGGCCGTCAAGGTGGCGGCGTCCCTCGCCGGCGGCTGGTCCGTGGCATAGCAAAAGTTTGATTTGAACCCGTTGTGGCTGCGTTTTGCAAAGGCGTGTGTGCTCCAGTGCGCCGCACCTTTGCATTCCTTGCCACAGCGGGTTCAATTGAGTAAGGAACATACATGAACCCTCCCCGCATCATCGTCGTGGGGGCCGGCGCCTCGGGTTTGGCTTGCGCAATCGTCGCAGCCGAGCACGGGGCGTCCGTGTCTGTCTTTGAGGCAGGCCCGCGCCCCGGACGTTCCATCATGGCCTCGGGAAACGGCCGCTGCAACTTCTGCAACGCCGATCTTTCGCCTGAGCGCTACAACGACCCCTCCTTCGTCGGCGCCGCCTGGCAAGTTTGCGAGCACGGCCCCGTCGAGGAGGTGCTCGGCTTTTTCTCGGACCTGGGCCTGTGGCGGACGGTCGATGAGGAGGGGCGTTATTTCCCCCGCTCGCGCTGTGCGGCCTCTGTGCTCGACGTGCTGCTCAACCGCATAGACGAGCTCGGCGTGCACCTGCGGATCGAGTCGCGCGTCGTCGATGTCGCCCGCGAGGGGCAGGCGTGGCGCGTCGAGCTTGAGGACGGCCAGGCTTTCGAGGCCGACAGGGTCGTGTGGTGCGCCGGCGGCCAGTCGGCGGGCTTGGTCGCCGAGGCGTGCGGTCTTGAGCTGCGCCCCCAGAATCGTGTGCTCTGTCCCATCGCGACCTCGCCCAGGCCGGCAAAAGACCTCGACGGCGCCCGTTTTGCCTGCCGCGTGAGCGTCGAGCATGACGGCGAGGTCGTCTTTGACGAGCCGGGCGAGGTGCTCATGCGCAAGTACGGCGTGTCGGGCATCGTGGTGTTCGACGCCTCTCGCTACGCCCACTCGTACGACAGGCTGACGATCGACCTGGCGCCCGAGGTGGGCGAGCCCGAACTCCTTGCAGACATACGCGCTCGCTGTGCGGCGGCCGAGGCCTCGTCCGACCCTGCCTTTGCGCGCCTGCACCTGCTCGACGGCGCCTTGCAGCCCAAGGTGGCGGCCCACCTCATGGAGCGCGTCTGCGGGCGCGACGGCGAGCGGCCCTGCGACCCCGAACGGCTTGCGGGCCTCATCAAGCGCTGGGAGTTCTCGGTCGAGTCGCTCATGGAGGGCGACCAGGCACAGGTCACACGCGGCGGCATCGCCAACGACCTTGTTGACCCTGCGACTTTCGCCTGCTCGGCCGCGCCGGGCCTCTTTGTGTGCGGCGAGGCGCTTGATGTGGACGGCATGTGCGGGGGCTTGAACCTGGCGTGGGCTTGGCTCAGCGGCATGCACGCGGGCAAGGCAGTCGCGTTAGAATAAGGGGGCTTGTGCCGTTCGTCCCAAGGAGCTTCGATGATCGAGATTCGCAACCTTAAGCTTGCCCTTTCCGGCGGAAAGGCGACCGGGGTCGCCTACGACCCGGATTTCCTGCGCCTGGCCGTGAGCCGCAAACTGAAGGTGGACGCGTCCGACATCGACGAGTGCCTCGTGACGCGTCGCGCCGTGGACGCGCGCAAGCGCGGCGACATCCACTATGTGGCGAGCGTGCAGGCATCCCTTCGCGCGGGCGATTCCGCCGAAAGCCGCGTCGTGGCCGGGTTGGCGTCCAACGACGTCGCCATCGCCAAGCAGGAGTCTTACGAGCCCCCCGCGCTCGAGGCCGGCCGCAGCGTGGCCCGCCCCGTGGTGGTGGGCGCCGGGCCGGCGGGCCTTTTCGCGGCGCTGAGCTTGGCGCAGGCGGGCATGGCCCCCATCCTCATCGAGCGCGGCGCCCCCGCCGAGCAGCGCAGCCGCGACGTGGCGAAGTTCGCCGCCACCGGCAAGCTCAACACGCAGAGCAACATCCAGTTCGGCGCGGGCGGTGCGGGCACCTTCTCCGACGGCAAGCTCACCACGGGCACCAACGCCCCCGCGCATGCCTGGATTCTCAAGACGTTCGTCGAGGCGGGCGCCTCGCCCGACATCCTCTGGCAGGCAATGCCCCACATCGGGAGCGACGTGCTGCCCCGCGTGGTGGACGCGCTTGTCGAGCGCATCCGCGAATTCGGCGGCGACGTGCGCTGGTACACGCGCATGTGCGAGCCCGTCGTGGAGGACGGCGCCCTTGCCGGCCTGCGCGTCGTCGTCGAGGCGCCGGGCCGTCCCGCCAAGTTCGAGGAGATTCGCTGCAGCCAGGCCATCCTCGCCTGCGGCCATTCCGCACGCGACGTCTTTTCCCAGCTCAAGGAGCAGGGTTTCACGCTTGAGCCCAAGGTGTTCTCCATGGGCGTGCGCATCGAGCATCCCCAGAACATGATCAACCGCGTGCAGTACGGCGCCATCGCCAACTCGGGGTCGCTTCCGGTTGCGTCTTACAAGCTCAGCTGCCACCTCAAGGACGGACGGGGCGTCTACAGCTTCTGCA
>CAKUKJ010000369.1 GCA_934662525.1 uncultured Coriobacteriales bacterium
GGCGAAGGGCACGCCCTCCACGACGTAGAAATAAATCTGCCCCTTGGCGCCATAAGGCGTTATGGAGTCGAAGAAGACCTTGGGCTCCATGCCCTCCTCGGTACGAAGACGGTCGCCCGCCGCCTCTTTGACGATCTTGAGCAGATCCTCCGCCACCACATCGGGGTCGTAACCCAGCTCCATCGTGAACTCGAGCGTGCCCTGCGACTCGCTGGAGGCAGGCAGGCGCTGAACCGAGGTGGTGTTGAGGACGGAGTTGGGGATGACGATGCGCTCGTCGAGGCGGTTCTCCACGACGGTGTGGCGCATCGTGACGTCGACGACGGTGCCGGTGACGCCTGCGATGGTGACATAGTCGCCCGGCTGCACGACGCGGCCCACCATGAGCATAAAGCCGCCGAAGATGTTGGCGATCGTGTCTTTGAGGCCAAGGGAGATGACGACCGAGGTGACGCCCAGGGCGGTGATGAACGCCGTGGGCTTGATGCCGAAAACCGGCTCCAAGACGACGATGAGCGCCAACGACCAAACGATGACGCGCACGAAGTTCACGATGATCGTGGCGCTCGGCAGGTTGTCGAAGTTGTTGATGAGGCGATGGATCAGCTTGCTCAGAAGATGCTGCACCACGAACGCGATGACGACGATGACGGCGAGGAACGCCGCGCGTATGGCGATCATCTCGGGATACAGCCCGAAGATGAGCGTCTGCCCGGAATCATCGGTAGATATGAAGGAGAACGTCTCCATCAGCGCATTGCCGAGTGCCTGAAGTGTTTCGCCCATTGCATGACTCCTCTAATAAAGAAAAAGGGCCACCTGCTAAGCAGATGACCCTTTAAGTCTCCAATGGTGGAGATGGGAAACGGTGGGACGAACACCGTCATCTACCCTTCGCAGGCCAACCGCTCCAACAAGATATGTGACCCTCTTAGTCCAACAAAAGTGCGGATTGAAGTATCAGCCAGATACTTCGTAGTCGTGACTCTTTGCCCCAAAAAGTAGCAAAAATAGGCAAATCGCCAAAATAGTTCTTGCTTTTTATCGGGTCTACCCTATAATATGAAACATAACCGGATAGCCCGAAAGGGGGTGAAGGAAATGAACGAGTTCTTGAAGGACTTGGCAATTGCCTTGGTAAGCAGCCTTTCAACTGTCTTACTGGAAACGGCAGTCGAGGCCCTGAAAGAAAAAGCCTCTTGTAGGGAGCCTGGTAAGCACTACAAGAGGCCATAAGGCGAGGGGCATCGCGAAAGCGGTGCCCCGCACATCTGCATCATACACTAGGAGGCCCGGAATGAAAACGGTCTTGATAGCAGTCGGCGCGTCGCTCATAACCATCTATGTCATGAAGCGAATGAAGGAGAGGCGCTAGCCATGGTCTACGAGTCTCAGAAGCGCGCGAACAACGAGTACCGCAAGCGCTCGACAAAGAGCGTCGCCCTGCGTTTCTACCCCGGCGAGGAGGACGAGCGCATATACCGGTGGCTCAAGGGCCAGGAGAACACGACGGCCTACATCAAGGGTCTCGTGAAAGCCGATATGGAAAGGCAGGACGCCGATTAAGCGCGAAAAGCGCCCGCACCCCTTCCAGAGTGCGGGCGCTGCCGTTTTGCGCGAAATACGGCCTTCTATGCCTTCACGAGATAGTCGTTTGCCTCAGGCTTGCCGGTGGCCCTGCCGACGGCAACATAGCGCTTGAGGCCCGACGCGCTGCCCGTGTAGCGGCCCCAGACGTAGCCGTCGGCCACGGCGTACCAGGAATCGAGCACGACGGTCTGACCCCTCTTGTAGGTCGCCACGACGTTGCCCGCAAGGCCGGGGGCGTCTCGCACGTTGAGCGCGCCCACGTTCACGCGGTACGCACCACCATCGAAGCCGCCGCCGGGTGCCGCGGGCTCGGCGGGCTGGGCGGGCGCGCCCGTGTCGTCGAGCGCGGCGTTCACCTCGCTTGCGAGCCTGGCCATGTTGGCGTGGAGCCACTCGCCGGGGCAGTCGGTGTCCGCGAACATGCGGTGCTCGGTGAGGGTGCCGTCCCTCGTGCCCGTGTACTCCAGGCGGAAGCCGTGGCGGCGGCACACGTCCGCGCCAAGGGCCACGAGCGACGCCCATGCCGCGTCGGTGATGGAGCCGTCTGGCTTGTTGGCGACTTCAACGGTGATGGCCTTACGGTCGTTCCAGCCGCTTGAGCTCGTCCAGGCGCGGTCGTCCTCGTCCACATAGCAGGCGACGCGCCCGTCTGAGCCGATGCCGTAGTTAGAGGAGGCTTGCCGGCTCGTGGGCTTGAATATCTCGCCGCACGTCTCGATGGAGCAGTCACCGCCCATGTAGTGCGGCGTGAACTTGCACACCCCCTCGCCGTTGCGCCCGCTGGAATGGTTGGGGCTTGCTATCGTCATGCAGGAAAGCACGCTAATCATCGTTCTCCCCCTTCCCGTCGAGGTTCAAACCGTCTTCGTCGTTCATCGCAAAGCACGTCATTTCGCATCCCCACCCGTCTTGTCCTCAAGCAGCTTGCCGAGCGGGGAGTCCTTGAGGGTGGGGTTCGCCTTGCAGGCGTTCTCCCACACGCTCACGAACTCCATCAGGATGATCACAGCGCACACGGCGACCGTGCCCATGCCGTCGATGCCGATGCCTGCCACGTGCTCGCCCGCGACCTCAAGGGCCGTCACGGCGGCGATGACGAGCAGGATAGACGCCTTGTGAAGCAGGCCCTCGCGAATCTTCGTGCTGCTCACGCAGTGGTTGACCACCGCCTGGACGAAGCCGGTCACGATGTCGATTGCCATCATGGCAAGCACCGCGCCGACGGCCCAGACGGCCGCCTCGGTCAGTATCTCCATGCGCCTACTCCTCCGTCTTCTCGTCTGCTTCAAGCAAGGTCGCGACTTGCGCACGCCACCGCTCGGGCACGCTCTCAAGCGTGCGCCTCCCCGCCTTCACGGCGTTGTAGTAGATCTTTGCCATTCGCTACTCCCCTCCCATGAGGTCGCCAAGCTCCATGAGCGCCGCCGCCGTGTCGGCGTTGGCCTGCTCAAGCGCCGCGATGCGCTCGGAGTCGGTCATGCCG
>CAKUKJ010000370.1 GCA_934662525.1 uncultured Coriobacteriales bacterium
GTGGAGAGGTAGCGCTCGCCGGTGTCGGCCAGCAGGGCAACGATGGTCTTGCCCTCGTTCTCGGGGCGCTTGGCCAGCTCGATGGCCGCCCAGGTGGCAGCGCCCGAGGAGATGCCCACGAGCACGCCCTCGGAGTGGCCCACGAGCTGTGCGGTCTCAAACGCCGCCTCGTTCTCAACGGGGATGATCTCGTCGTAGATCTTGGTGTCGAGCACGTCGGGCACGAAGCCTGCGCCGATGCCCTGGATCTTGTGGGCGCCCGAGACGCCCTTGGAGAGCACGGGAGAGCTTGCGGGCTCCACGGCCACGACCTTGACCTCGGGCTTGCGCTCCTTGAGGTAGGTGCCCACGCCCGTCACGGTGCCGCCGGTGCCCACGCCGGCCACGAACACGTCCACCGCGCCGTCGGTGTCCTGCCAAATCTCGGGGCCGGTCGTGGCCTTGTGGATGGCGGGGTTGGCCGGGTTCACGAACTGGCCGGCGATGATGGAGCCGGGGATCTCCTTCTTGAGCTCCTCGGCCTTGGCGATGGCGCCCTTCATGCCGGCGGCGCCGTCGGTGAGGACGAGCTCGGCGCCGTAGCCGCGCATGAGCTTGCGGCGCTCGACGCTCATGGTCTCGGGCATCGTGACGATCATGCGGTAGCCGCGGGCGGCGGCGATGGCGGCCAGGCCGATGCCGGTGTTGCCCGAGGTGGGCTCGATGATGGTGCCGCCGGGCTTGAGCTCGCCGGACGCCTCGGCCGCGTCGATCATTGCCTTGGCCACGCGGTCCTTCACCGAGCCGGCGGGGTTGAAGTACTCGAGCTTCACGAGCACGCGGGCCTTGAGGCCGAGCTTCTTCTCGATGTTGGTGAGCTCGAGCAGGGGGGTGTGGCCGATGGTCTGGTCGATGCTGGTGTAGATGTTCGACATGCGAGTTCCCTCTTTCCTTGGCGGGGCCGTGCGCTTGGTGGTTTCAGGTAAACCTACTTCGTCTGTAGGTTGGTCATATTACACACCCAGCAAACCCCTGTGTCAAGAGAGAATTCCTATTTACCTATAGAGTTAAGGGGAAATATGAAGACCCCTACAAACCGACGGCCCTGCCGCTGGCGAGACCGCACCCTTACGAGATGACCCCCGTGACCTCTAGCAGCAACTTCACGAAGAACACTGCGAGCACCACGAGCATGATGGGCCGGGCGATCTTCACGCCCTTGCCGATGAAGCAGCGCGTGCCGATGTAGGCGCCGAGCATGTTGAAGACGCCGGCGGTGATGCCCAGCGGCAGCCACACGACGCCGTTGGCGATGAAGACGGTGAGCGCCGAGATGTTCGTGGCCAGGTTCACCACCTTGCAGGTGCCGGTGGCCTGCGTGAGCTTGAGGTGCCCCACCCCCATGAAGAGCAGCGTGAGGAAGGTGCCGGTGCCCGGGCCGTACACGCCGTCGTAGACGCCCACCACGGCGGAGATGGCCGCGCACAGCACAAGCGACTTGCCCTCGGCGATGGGCTCTTTCTCCTTGAAGTCCTTGTGGAACATGATGTAGGCCGCTGTGAGGGGCACCACCACGAGCATGATCACGCGGAACACCGCGTCGTCGATCATGAGGGCGAGGTTTGCCCCGCAGGCCGAGCCCAAAAGCGCGAACACCACGCACACCGCGCAGCGCTTGACCTCCACGAACCCCTGCAGGGCGTAGCGCAGCGTGGCCACCGCCGTGCCCATGCAGCTGCTGAGCTTGTTCGTGCCCAGGCACGTGTGCACGGGCAATCCCGTGATGAGGTAGGCCGGCAGCGAGATGAGCCCGCCGCCGCCCGCGATGGCGTCGATGAAGCCTGCCACGAACACGAGCGGGCACACGATGAGGAAGATGAAAACCGGGTCCATGAGGCCACCTAACGGGTGAGGGAGTCGTTGCGGTACATGCAAACGAAGCAGTGTAGGCAATTCCGGCCCGCAGATGGGCCGCAACGGGGCGAACGCGCAAAAGGGGGAGGTTTGCGGCACGCTTGTCAGCTGGCGGTTCAGGGGCTGTTGACAGTTCTTTGAGCAAAACTGTAACATGTAACAGATTTGCTCAAAGTAATGGGAGCGCCGATGGAAGTACGCAGAGACGTGTATCTCAGCCGCCTTATCGCCAGGATGCACAACGGGATGGTCAAGGTCGTAACCGGCATCAGGCGATGCGGCAAGACATACTTGCTGTTCAACCTGTTCGGCGACTACCTCCGGAACATCGAGGGCATCGACGACAACCACATCGTCGAGGTTGCCTTGGACGCCGAGGAGAACGCGCGATATCGCGACCCGTCTGCGTTAAACGAGTACATCAAATCTCGCATCGTTGACAAGAGCGCTCAGTACTATGTCATGCTCGACGAGGTGCAGTATGCGATCTGCGATGAGGAACTCAAAGGTTCTGAGCCGCCGCGCCTGTATGGGGTGCTCAACGGCCTTCTGCGCATGCGCAACGTAGACGTCTATGTGACGGGAAGCAACTCGAAGCTCTTGTCGTCCGACGTCATGACGCAGTTTCGCGGGCGCGGCGACGAGGTCCGTGTGCGCCCCTTGTCCTACTCTGAGTTCATGCAGGGCTTTGACGGCGATAAGTATGAGGGGTGGGCGGAGTATGTCGTGTTCGGTGGGATGCCGGCCACCCTCTCCATGCATATCGACGAGCAGAAATCCCGTTACCTTGAGAGACTGTTCACAGAGACATACCTGAAAGACGTCATCGCGCGCAACGGGGTTGGGAAGACGCAAGAGCTTGAAGACCTCGTCGACGTGCTTGCCTCGTCTATCGGTGCCTTGACGAACCCCCCGAAAATAGAGGCAGCCTTTAAGAGCGTGCTCAAATCGACCATCAGCTCGAATACCATCGGCTCGTACATCAGATACTTGGAAGAATCGTTCCTCATCTCGGAAGCGCGGCGTTACGACGTGAAGGGGCGAAAGTACATCGGGAGCCCCAAGAAGTACTACTTTGAGGACATTGGTTTGCGCAATGCCAGGCTTAATTTCCGGCAGGTCGAAGAGACGCACATCATGGAGAACATCGTTTACAACGAGCTCTGTGCCAGGG
>CAKUKJ010000371.1 GCA_934662525.1 uncultured Coriobacteriales bacterium
AGACTAGGGCGCCGCCGTCCCCCGGGGGGCGCTGGCGCCGCGCGGCGGGACGTGCGAGGAAGCCCTGGAGGGCCCCGTGAGGGGCCCTTTCGCGTTTCCGGGGGCAAACCTCCCTTATACTCCGAAGCCGGCCCCGCCGCGTCGGCTCAGGCCGGCACGGCGGGGTTCCTTTCGATCGCGCGCACCGCCCGGCATGCCGGTGCCTTCGGAGGGCGAGGCCTGCCGGCTCGCGCTGTCGGCCGTTGCCGCACCCGTGCGCGCATGATGCGTGGCGCATGAAAAAGGCCCCGCCGTTGCGTTTCAATCTTGCACGGCGGGGCCCCTGGCTTTCTCTTTGTAAACGAGCTGCTATTTCGCCAAGACCTTGAACACGGCTTTCTTGTTGTGTGAGGGGGTTTCGGCGGGCGTGAGGCTGGGCATATGGCCGTCGGCGGGCATGACGGCGACGAACTTGCCGGGGGTCAGAAGATACTGGTCGCCGATTTGTTCGTTGGAATAAAGCATGAAGTCGTCGCCCTCGTTGTATTCGGTCGTCGCGTGCAAAGTTGCGATGTCGGCTACCTCGATGAGCTCGCTGCCGGAGATGACCATCTGAATATCGACGTACTTCTTGTGTGCCTCATAGCAGGCGTCTTTGCGGGCCTTTGTGTCGTATTCCATCACGTTGACAAACTCGTCTGGGCCGATTTCATAGTGGCCGCAAGGCAGCTCGGCCATGTCATGCGTCTTCAGGAAGTCGGCTGCGGCTTGCGAGATATAGGGCAAATCGTTGATATTGTTGGAATAAATCATCGTCTTCCAATCTAACGCTTCCGTTTGACCGGCAAATTGTAGCCCTTATCGAATTGGCGAATATAGGTGAAAGACGACTTGCTATAGTCTCATCGTATTGGTTGCCTTCTGACACCAATGGCAATGCACGTGAGGTATGCATATCCGATTTTCGTCCTACTAGGAGGACCCATGAAGGATCTTACGCTCTCCCGTCGTTCGCTCATCGCCGCTAGTGCCGCCACCGCTGGCGTTCTTGCCGCTGCCAACGCTGGCCTGGGAGAGGTCAAGTTTGCCAAGGCCGAGGGCGGCACCATCACTGCTACGTGCGCCTACAGCTCTACCAACTACTCGCCCATCGGTTGCTCCTCTGCTCTGATTCTTGGTGCCACCTGGCATGTCTTCGAGGGCCTCTACGAGCTCGATGTTCATGACTACTCCACCTATCCTGCGCTTGCTGCCGGCGAGCCCGAGAAGGTCTCCGACACCGAGTACAAGGTCACTCTGCGCGATGGCGCCAAGTATTCCGACGGCACTGATGTCGTTGCCGCCGACGTGGTCAATGCCTTCGAGCTCAACATGGCCAACGACACCTACAGCGCATTCCTGTCGTTCATCGACACGGTCACTGCCGTTGACGACAAGACCATCGACTTCACGTTGAAGTACCCGTTCGAGAGCCTGCTTGAGGGCCGTCTTGCCGTCGTCAAGATCTTCCCGGCCTCCATCAGCGCCGACGATATGGCAATCTCCCCCATCGGTTCTGGCCCTTGGGCTTACGCTGCCGGCATCAACGGCGACGATGGCGGCTCCATCGACTTCGTGCCCAACGAGTACTACAACGGCTCCAAGCCTGCGACGGCTGATGCCATGCACTGGGACATCCAGAAGGACGGCACTGCCCGTACCACTGCCATCATGGCTGGCACCTCCATGGTCATGGAGGCTGTGCCCGATGCGAACGTTGACGCCATCCAGGGAGCCGGTGCCACGGTCGACTACAAGGACGGCTTCAGCCTGCCCTTCCTGATGTTCAACACCAAGAAGGCGCCGTTCGATGACAAGCGCGTCCGTCAGGCCTTCTTCTACGCCATCGATGTCCAGAAGCTCATCGACAACGTCATGGCCGGTCATGCCAACCTGGTCAAGAGCTTCCTGCCCGAGAACTTCGCCAACTATCATGAGGCTTCCACGGTCTACACCTACGACCCCGAGAAGGCCAAGTCGCTCCTTGCCGATGCCGGTTACGCCGACGGCATCGATGTCGAGCTGCTCTGCAACAACAACTGGGTCGCCGACCTCTCCATCCAGATTCAAAACGACCTTAACGCTGCCGGCATCAACACCACGCTGCGCACCGAGGCCATCAACTGGGCTGAGCTGGGCGAGTCCGACGACATCCTGCCCTACGACGTCATGCTGTCTCCTGGCGACCCGAGCTGCTTCGGCGCCGACCCCGACCTGCTGATGTCCTGGTGGTACGGCGACAACGTGTGGACCTCTGGTCGTTCTTGCTGGAACCAGACGGAGGAGTGGGCCACCCTTCAGGATCTCATGCAGCAGGCTCGCGAGGCTTCCGGTGACGAGCAGCAGGAGCTGTGGAACCAGTGCTTCGACCTGCTCTCCGAGGAGGTGCCGCTGTACCCGCTGTTCCATCGTCAGCTGGCCACCGCCTACCTGGCCGACCAGATCGACGGCTTTGTGCCGATTGCTACGACCGGCCTCGTCTTCCTGGGCGCTTCCGTTAAGTAAGTATTGGCTGCTTGCTACAGCTTAGCTTGAGGAAAGGGAGTCACCTATATGGTGGCTCCCTTTTTGCGTTCCTAAGGGTGGCGGGTCTCTGAAGATACGCGCTTCATGCATGTGGAGTAAGCTTTGGCGCGCTTAGATATGCGACCTAGCGCAGTGATGCGCGCGCGAAGAAATCGCGCAGGCGGATGAGGGAGAATGGAATGGCTCGCCGGTTTTCAATTTTGGGAGATTCTATCAGCACGCTCAAGGGTTGGAACCCTGAGGGATTCGCCGTGTTCTATGAGGAAGGACGAGACGAGCTGGCAGGTATTGCCGGCCCTCATGATACCTGGTGGGGCAAGGTGATCGACCATTTCAACGGTGAGCTGCTCGTGAACGGGTCCTGGTCGGGCAGTATGGTAGAGGGTGAGGGGTGCCCGGCTGCATGGAGCCCCGAACGCATCGCGGCTCTTGCCAAAGGAGGCGAGGTTCCCGACGACATCGTCGTTTTTCTTGGAACGAACCACTATGGCTGGGCGGGCGCCCAAGCCCAGGCGTGCGG
>CAKUKJ010000372.1 GCA_934662525.1 uncultured Coriobacteriales bacterium
TCGCCAACGCCACGGGCTGCTCCTCCATCTGGGGCAACCCCGCCGCCACCTCTCCGTTCAACGTTGACAAGAACGGCCACGGCCCCGCCTGGTGCAACTCGCTCTTCGAGGACAACGCCGAGTTCGGCATGGGCATGCAGCTGGGCTATGAGGCCGTGCGCGACAAGATCGTGGAGCACACGAAGGCCATGCTCGCCGACGAGGAGCATGTCACCGACGAGTTCGCCGACGTGGCCGAGGCATGGCTCGCGTCCATGAACGACGCCAAGGCAAGCAAGGACGCCGCCGAGGCTTACAAGGCCGCACTCACGCCCATCGCCGAGGCGGGTTGCCCCGACGCAAAAGCCATTCTGGAGAACGCCGAGTACCTCACGAAGAAGTCGTTCTGGATCTTCGGCGGCGACGGCTGGGCCTACGACATCGGCTACGGCGGACTCGACCACGTGCTGGCCTCCGGACGTGACGTCAATGTCTTCGTCTTCGACACCGAGGTGTACTCCAACACCGGCGGACAGGCCTCCAAGGCGTCCAACATCGGCCAGGTTGCCCAGTTCGCGGCGGCCGGCAAGGACATCAAGAAGAAGTCGCTCGCCGAGATTGCCATCAGCTACGGCTACGTGTACGTGGCGCAGGTTGCCATGGGCGCCAAGCCCGCTCAAACGCTCAAGGCCATCCAGGAGGCCGAGGCCTACCCGGGCCCCTCGCTCATCATCGGCTACAGCCCCTGCGAGATGCACTCCATCAAGGGCGGCATGGTGAACTGCCAGGCCGAGATGAAGCGTGCCGTGGACTGCGGTTACTGGAACCTGTTCCGCTTCAACCCAGCCGCGCAGACGGGCGGCAAGTTCATCCTCGACTGCAAGGAGCCCGCTGGCGGCTACCTGGAGTTCCTCATGAACGAGGCCCGCTACAGCCGCCTGACGCGCGAGTTCCCCGGTCGCGCCGAGGAGCTGTTCGCCAAGAACGAGAAGGCCGCCATGGAGCGCTACGCCCACCTGCTCAAGCTCAAGGAGATGTACTCGGAGCTGTAAGGGCAGGTAGCCGGTAAAAACGTTCGTTTGGTGCAACAACAAGAGCCCGTCAGCCAAAAAGCTGGCGGGCTCTTGCAATGAAGGCGCTGGGTTTGCACCGCTTTGTTTGACGGTAACCGTCCAACCTGGCAAAAGACGCAAGACACGCAATGCTACAATCTCGAAGAGTGGGCCCACCATACTTGTAAGAACAGTCTGATCGAGTACTTGACAAAGGACGGCCGATAACGATGGAGTTCCTCGACAATGTAGGCCACAACCGCCTGGGTGACAAACTTGCAAGTACCATCGATGAGGGCGCGAAGCTCTCTATCATCAGTGCGTACTTCACCGTCTTCGCATATGGCGAGCTTAAAGAGGAACTCTCGAAGGTCGATGCCGTGCGTTTCCTGTTCAGCGAACCGACCTTTGTCAGGCGCATGTCCGACTTGAAGGACCCCCGGGAATTCGTGATAGCTCAGAGCTCACGTGAGCGCAGCGTGGGCGGCACGGGTCTGGAACTCACACTTCGCAATAACCTGAATCAGCGGGCATTAGCCCGCGAATGTGCCGAGTGGGTGCGGGCAAAGTGCGCGTTCCGCTCCGCCAAAATGCCTGGAACAGTACAGCCCGGCGGCACCTATGTTGTGGAAAACCCAAGCGGGGAGGACCATGCGTTTATGGGTGCCGCCGTCGACTTTACGCAGGAAGGTCTGGGCTATGAGCGCCGCCCGAACACCGTGATGGGCGTAAGCCATTTCGAGGGATCCACCGAAACCTCCGGCCTTAAAACGATGTTCGATTCGGTATGGAACAACCCCACTATGGTTGTCGACGTCACCGAAGAAGTCGCCGCTCAGGTAGGTACACTCTACCGCGAGAACCCACCCGAGTTCGTCTACTTTCTGGCGCTCTACCACCTGTTCCGCGACTACCTGGGCGACGACGACAACGACTTGCGTCCCGGCCTCAAGTTCGAGGAGTCAATCATCTGGAACAAACTCTACGACTTCCAGCGCGACGCCGTGGTGGGCGCCATCCGAAAGCTCGAGAAATACAAGGGTTGCATTATCGCCGACTCTGTTGGCTTAGGCAAAACCTATGAGGCATTAGCCGTCATCAAGTACTATCAAGAGCGCAACGACCGCATCCTCGTGCTGTGTCCGAAGCGTTTGCGCGACAATTGGACGCTATGGACCCAGGACAACGACGACCGAAACCCGCTGGCCGACGATCGCTTTAACTACACAGTGCTCAACCACACGGATCTCTCGCGCTACAACGGCATGAGCGGCGATGTGGATCTGGAACACCTGCGCTGGGGGCACTACGACCTGCTCGTCATCGACGAGAGCCACAATTTCCGCAATAAGAGCACCGATGCCGAGAAGAAAGACCGTTACACGCGCCTCATCGAGGACGTCATCAAGAACGGCAGACGCACAAAGGTCCTCATGCTGTCAGCCACGCCTGTGAACAACCGCCTGCTTGACCTGCGCAACCAGATTGAACTCATCACTGAAGGAGACGACGCCTACCTGGCGGACTCCGACAGCATAGAATCTATCACTCAGGTGTGTCGCGCGGCACAGGCACGCTTCAACGAGTGGAGCAAGCTGCCAGACGCTGACCGTACCACTGAGAGCTTCGTGAATGCCGTCAACGCAGACTATTTCAAACTGCTCGACGTGCTCACCATTGCACGTAGTCGCAAGCACATTACGAAGTATTATGGCACAGCAAGTGGCACATTTCCGCAGCGCCGCAAGCCCATCTCCATCACGACGCCTATCGACTCGGCAGGTGAACTGCCCCCCATATCCGAGCTCAACGACATGATTGCACAACTCACGTTCGCCCAATATCAGCTATTGTCCTACGTTCGAGCCAACAAACGACAGAAGTACGAAGATCGCTACGGCGACACCTGGGGCAAGGACTTCGATAGTCAGGTGCATCGCACGGGTGCCGTGGCAAATCTCATGCGAGTAAACGCACTCAAGCGCATGGAATCCTCCGTAAACAGCTTCCGTATCACACTCTCTCGCATCCT
>CAKUKJ010000373.1 GCA_934662525.1 uncultured Coriobacteriales bacterium
GCCCGTTCGTCTAGCGGTTTAGGACGCCGCCC
Organism: uncultured Coriobacteriales bacterium; assembly: GCA_934662525.1. GTDB lineage: Bacteria > Actinomycetota > Coriobacteriia > Coriobacteriales > UMGS124 > UMGS124. The sequence goes on from CAKUKJ010000373.1 coordinate 33, forward strand.
TCTCAAGGCGGAGATCACCAGTTCGAATCTGGTACGGGCTACCAAACGTTCACAGGCCATCGGGTTATCCGGTGGCCTGTTTTGCTATAGTCCCCCTGACCGCACTTCTTCTGGAGGTCAGCATGGCTCAACCCCGTATTCAGCTCAATGCGCCCGCCCCCCATGGCTCGGGCCCCCACAAAAAACAGCCCGGGAAAAAGTCGAGCGTGCGTTCGGGCGTTCTGTTCATCCTTGTCGTTGCCGTCGTGTTTTGCATCTGGTTGTTTGCCTCGGGTATGGCGGGGGAGTTCTTTGACGCCCTGCGGGGGGCCAATATCGCCTGGCTGGTGCTCGGGGCGCTCTTCTTCTGCATTTTCTTTGGACTCGACATGGTGTGCTATCGCGTTGCCGCCCGTCTCACCGATTCCTATCTCGGCTTCAAGGATCTGCTCAGCGTCGCTGCTGCGGGCATCGTCTTCGGCTTTCTTACGCCGGGCCAGTCGGGGGCCGCGCCCGCGCAGATTGTGCGTCTGAGCCAGGTCGGGCTTAAGGTGGGCGATGCCACGGCCCTGCAGCTCACGAAGTTCTTCATCTATCAGGCGGCCGTGACGATTTTCGGCGCTGCCGTTCTTTTTACGCGCGCCAGTTACTTTATCGAGCGGTTCGGCGACATCGTGCTCGTGTGCGTGCTGGCGTTCGGCGTGCATGTGGCCATCATGCTCAGTCTCATAGCCATGGTGTTTTTTCCCAACGCCGTGCGCAAGGTATGCCACATGCTCGTGCGCCTTGCCTCGGGCCGCATCCACCTCGTTAAAGACGCCCCGGCCATGCATGCACGCGTCGATGCCGAGGTAGACGGTTATGCCGGTAGCGTCCATCAAGCCATCCGCCAGGGGAAGGTCGTCGTCCTTGCCGTCGTCATCAACGTGGCGCAGCTGGCGTGCCTGTATTGCATCCCCCTCTGCGTGCTGCGTGCGCTCGGCGTGACCGGCGTCGACTTCATGACGGCTTTGTGCGCCTCGGCGTTCATCCAGCTCATCATGACGGCCGTGCCGCTCCCCGGGGGCACGGGCGGGGCCGAGGCGGGATTCGCCCTCTTCTTCGGTCCCGAGCTTGGAAGCATGACGGCGGCGGCCGTGGTGCTGTGGAGGGCGCTGTCGTTCTATCTTCCCATCGTGTTCAGCCTGCCCCTGCTGGGCTTGCGCAGCCGGCCGTTCGTGGCTGTTCGAGGATCGGGTGCCTCTCATTCCGAAAGGCCGTAGCAGCCTCGATTGTCGCGTGCGGGGCTGTCGAGGACATCCGGCTCGTGCAACTATATATATGAAGAAGGCGGAAGCCCGATTCTCTTCGGGTTTCCGCCTTCTTACATGCAATGATATGTGTCTATGAATGTATGCCTAAGCCATGAACACGACAGAGGCCTTACTCCCCGGCCATCGGCATGGCGTCATCAACGCGGGCAAGCGCGACTTTGCGGCCGAGCAGCTCCATCGATTCGCCCAGGGGCGGGGAGACCTGGTTGCCGCACTCGGCCACACGCAGGGCCTGGAAGACCTTCTTCTTGGAGATGTCCAACGCCTCGGGCAGTCCCTCGATGGCGGCATCGATGTTGGCGGCCGTCCAATTGTCGGCGGAAACGCCCTCCAGGGCCTCCTTCAGCGCGACGAGCACAGGGCGCGTGCCATCCTTGGCGAGGTTTTTGTTGACGGACGCCTCGTCGTAGACAAGCTCGCCGAAAAGGAACCGCGCCTTGTCCACCACGTCGCCCATGAGGCGGGTGCGAGGCTTGAGAATGGAGGAGAGAAGGTCGAACCACTGCTCCTTGCCCGCATAGGCGTTCTCGCCCACAAGGCCGGCGTGCGCAAGCTCGGGCACAAGCACGCGGCGGGAGAACTCCTCGTCGCTCATCTCCATGAGGTAGGTGGCGTTGATGGAGATGAGCTTCTCCTCGTCCATCTGCGAGGGGTTCTTCGAGATGCGGTCGAGAGAGAAGGTCTCGCAGATCTTTTCGGGCGGGATGACCGTGGTGGTGCCGTCGAGCGACCATCCGAGAAGCGCCAGGTAGTTCACCGTCGCCTCGGGCAGGAAGCCGCGGTCGCGGTACTCCTCCACGCTCGTGGCGCCGTGGCGTTTGGAGAGCTTCTTGCCGTCGGGGCCCAGGATCATGGACAGGTGGGCGAAGGTGGGAACCTTGTAGCCGAGCGCCTCAAACACCAGGACCTGACGCGGGGTGTTGGACAGGTGGTCGTCGCCGCGGATGATGTGGGTCATGCCCATCTCGCCGTCGTCGACGACGGTGGCGAAGTTGTAGGTGGGCGTGCCGTCGGAGCGCATGAGCACCATGTCGTCGAGCTCCTTGGCGTTGAACACGCACGGGCCGTGCACGATGTCGTTCACGATGACGTCCCCGCGGTCCTCGGGCACTTTGAGGCGCCACACGTGGGGCTCGCCGGCATCGATGCGGCGCTTGGCCTCCTCGGGGTCGATGTTGCGGCAGGTGCGCTGATACCCCTGGAAGGAGTCGCCGCGCTCATGGGCGGCGGTGCGGGCGGCCTCAAGCTCCTCGGCGGAGCAGAAGCAGGGATAGGCGTTGCCCGAGTCGATGAGCTGCTGAAGCGCGCGCTGATAGTGCTCCTTGCGCTGCGTCTGGAAGTAGGGGCCGTGCTCGCCGCCCACCTCGGGGCCCTCGTCCCAGTCGAGCCCGAGCCACTTGAGCGAGCGCAGGATCTGGTCGGTGTTCTCCTGGGTGGAGCGCTCGGGGTCGGTGTCGTCGATGCGCAGGACGAACGTGCCGCCGTTGGCGCGGGCAAACGCCCAGTTGTAGATTGCCACGCGGGCGCCGCCGATATGCAGGCGGCCGGTGGGGGAGGGTGCGAAGCGCACTCGGATCTGGTCGGACAAGGCATGCTCCAATCTTTACGTCCGTACCGGGAAGCAAACGGGGAAAGTATACGTCCCAGCTGGGCTTTGTTGCCCGCCGCAGCCGCATCTCTACCGAGAAGCTATTCAGCCGTGTGACAATATCCTGAATTCAAGGTTAAA
>CAKUKJ010000374.1 GCA_934662525.1 uncultured Coriobacteriales bacterium
TTCTCGCACTACCCTGAACTGCAGAGCGTCACATCGACTAATCTCATAGGATATGCCCCCTTCGCCGACAACGCCGCCTGGTCTACAAGCCTCACCGCAACCGGAGGGGTCGCGTTTCGCGATAAAGGCACGAGGCAGGTGGTCTCACAAGGCAATGCAGGGTGCCTGAGCGAGCCGGGTTCCACCGTCACGACCCTTCAATGGCAAGACGACGACGGACAGACCGACGCCGCACGAGTCGAGAAGGGCGAAGCGGTTCTTTTTGAGTCGCATGCCTTTGGGCCGCTCGTCTCCCAGCTCTTCTATTAAACTGTTCCCCATACAACGGACCTGCAGCAGACAAGGGGTCACTATGAACGAGAACTTGAACGCGACGCCTACGAGCATGGGCCAGACCCAGTCGTTTAACCTGATGCCCGACATCACCCTTCCCAGCATCGACTTCGTCGCGCCCGATTCGGGCTTGGCCGAGCTCACCATTGTGCGCGGCCCTTCGGCGGGAGAGCGATTCATCCTCGACATTCCCGAGGTCACCATCGGGCGCGACCCCAACTGCGAGGTGTTCTTGAACGACCGCACCGTGTCGCGCCGCCACGCCCATCTTTCCATCCAGGGCGGGCGCGCCATCATCGAGGATTTGGGGTCGCTCAATGGCACGTGGGTCGACGCCGCCATCGTCTCGTCGAGCGAGCTCTTCAACGGTTCGACGATTCAAATCGGCACGTTCAAGATGATCTTCAACATCCACTAACACAACCCGAGCCTGCGACGGAGAACAGAAGCGATGACGGAAGAACCCAGGTACACCATCGGCAAAGTCGTTAAGCAGCTCCAGGCAAACCATCCAGACCTCACGGTCTCGAAGGTGCGCTTCCTGGAAGCGGAGGGCCTCGTGACCCCGCAACGCACGAAAAGCGGCTACCGCATGTACTCTGAGCATGACATTGCCGTGCTTGAGGCCGTCTTGCAGATGCAGAAGACCCAGTTTTACCCCCTCGCCGTCATCAAAGAGAAGCTCGAGGCATCGCCCGACCTGTTCCTGCACGCCTCGAACCCCGATGACGCGAGCAAGGGCGGCGAGGATTCCTCGGCCGAGCCAGCCCACGACGACGGCTTTGCTGAGGCGTTCCACCCGATCGACGAGATCGCTGAAAGGGCCGAGGTTCCCGCCTCCTTCATAGGCGAGCTCATCGACGCGGGCTTCCTCAGCACGAAAGCCGACACCATGGGCCGGCCCAGCATTTCCGGGCGCGACCTCGGCCTGATCAAGGCGGCCTTTGAGCTTGGCGGCTTCGGCTTCGACACGCGCACGCTCAAGAGCCATATCCAACGCGCAAACCGCGATGTCACGTTCTATAAGCAAGGCCTGTCAAATGCCGCGCGCAAAGACCCCGAGGCACAGGCCGAAAAGACCCTCGACCATCTTATCGACCTCAACAACACCGTGTATGCCACCATTGTGCGCCGCATGGCAGGCCTGTAGCCCCAATTGAAGCCGACCCTGAACCACTTTAAGCATTCTTGGGGTTTACGCCTACATTTTCATTCGCTGCTGAGTCTGCAGCCTGACTTGGTAAAATAGCCGTTCATCGATTGAAGGGACTTGCAGTCAATGAGCATGAACGGCATCACCAGAAGAACGTTTGCCGCATCTGCGTTGTCGATGCTGGCTTACATGGGCGCTGGCGCCTTCTTGGCCAGATCCGCATACGCAGACTATTCGGCCTCGGCTGAAACCGAGGCCGCCTTGTCCGATGCCCAGGCGCGCTATGAGAGCGCCATGGAGCAGATCGACTACCTCAACAACCAGTACTTCGACGCAGAGGCGCAGTACAACTCCATCCTCACCCAGATTGACGACACCCAGAACCAGATTGACCAGCTTCAGGCAAGCATCGACGAGAAGCAGGTCGAGCTGAGCGAAGCCCAAGACGTTCTGAGCGAGCGGGTGGCCTCAAGCTACCGTGCGGGCAACGTCGGTCTCCTCGATGTGCTCATGCAGGCAACGGATTTCGACGATTTCGTAAGCCGGTTGTACTATGCCAACAAGACCTCCGATGCCGATGCTGCGGCAATTCAAGACGTCAAAGACATCAAGGCGTCTCTCGAGGCCGACCAGCAGGCACTTTATGACCAGCAGGCCCAGCTCGAGGATCTGCGCACACAACAGGAGGCGGCGCTGGACGAGCTTTCGAGTCGCCTGGCCGCTGCCCAGGACTATGCCGCCTCGCTTGATGACGAGGTGCAGTCCCTCATCGCCCAGCGCGACGCCGAGATAGCGGCGGCCGCCGAGGCTGCGCGCATGGCCGCCGAGGAGGAGGCCGAACGTCAGCGCCAGCAGGCTGAAGCCGAGGCTGCCAGTGGCGCAGACAGCGGCGCATCCGACTCAGGTTGGTCGGACGACTCCGGCAATTCAAGCTCAGCAGGCGAGTCGTCTGGGTCGGGCGGCACCGGCACGCATGACTCAAGCGTCGTGAGCGCGGCTTACAGCCTCATCGGAACGCCTTACGGCACCCTTGATTGCTCGGGCCTCACAAGCGCGGCCTACGCGGCATGCGGCTACTCGCTTTACCATCAGTCTGGCGTGCAGTACAACACCGTAGCCGGAAAAGGCAACCTCGTCGGCGCTGATGGCCTGGTGGCAGGCGATTTGGTCTTTTATTCCCGCGGCGGCTCGATTTACCATGTCGGCCTCTATATCGGCGACGGCTATATCATCGACTCCATCCCGTCGGGCGGCGTGCAGGTCAGGAGCCTGTACTTCTGCGACGGGTTCTGCGGAGGCGGCAGCCCACTGTAGGTCCCACGCCCCGCATCCCTCAACTTTTGGCAAACGCAACTACACCCAACACACCAGAAAGGAAGTGCCCCGGTATGCAAGGTTCCGAAACACAACGGCTTACCAGGCGCGACTTTGCAAAGACCGCCCTCTTGGCGGGAGGCGCCTGCCTCATCTCGACGCTTGCGTCCGCACACGAGGCCCATGCCGCGACCGAGCAGACCCTCTCCGCCCTCTCGGGTGCCCAGGCCGAGTACGAGTCTGCAA
>CAKUKJ010000375.1 GCA_934662525.1 uncultured Coriobacteriales bacterium
CAGCGCATCCAGTTCAAAGACGTCGTCATGGTACCTCTTGTTGGCATCATGTTCGGAAACGTCATCACGGGCGTCACCAACTTCATCGCCTTCGAGTATGACATGAACCAGGCCCTTTCCACCTGGCTCGTAGGGCATTTCTCGCTTGTGCTGCGCGGCCGCTATGAGCTGGTATTCCTCGTCGTTCCCCTCATCGTCGCGGCCTTTGTGTTCGCCAACCACTTCAACATCGTAGGCATGGGCAAGGACTTCTCCAAGAACCTGGGCGTGCACTATAACGCGGTGCTCTTCGGCGGGCTCACCATCGCGGCGCTCATCACCGCCGCCGTCGTGTCCACCGTAGGTTCCATCTCCTATATCGGCCTCATCGTCCCCAACATCGTGGCGATGTTCAAGGGAGACAAGATTCGCGGCGCGCTGGCAGACACGGCGCTGTTCGGCGCGCTGTTCGTGCTGGCCTGCGACCTTGCGGCGCGCACGGTCATCGCGCCCTACGAGCTGCCGATTGAGCTCATCGTGGGCATCGTGGGCAGCGCCGTGTTCATCGCCCTGCTCATCTACCGGCTCAAATGCGGACGGAGGGCCATCACATGGGCGCACGTCAAAGAGGCGCTTGAAGGCCCGACCCTGCGAACCGCCCGCCAGAACACAGAGGGAGGTGCTCGATAATGGCCGCAGCCGCAGCCGCCCCCGTCGCGGCGCGAGGCGCAATGCCTTCGCCCTCCTTGCTTGCACGGCGCTCGAATCGTCGCAAGCTCGTTATCCTTGCCTTACTCGTGCTTGCGGCAGCGGCGGCCTATATGGTCGTCGACGTCAAGTTCGGCAACGAGCGCCTCGCCGCCTTCGCACTCAAGCTGCGCGCGCCCAAACTTGCCGCCATGGCTGTGGCCGCCTTCGCCATAGGTGGGGCATCGCTGGTATTCCAGTCCATCATCAACAACACCATCGTGACGCCCTGCCTGCTCGGCATGAACTCGCTCTACACGCTCATCCACACGGCGGTGGTGTTCGTGGCGGGCACCGGCAGCTGGCTTGCGCTCAACGCCAATGCCTCGTTTGCGGTGGACCTTCTCATCATGGGCGTCACAGCAACATTCATCTATGGATACCTGTTCCGCGTCACAAACTACAACGTGCTCTACGTGCTGCTCATCGGTACTGTGCTGTCATCGTTCTTCTCCAGCATCCAATCCACCCTCACCCGCATCATGGATCCCAACGAGTACGACACACTGCTGTCGAGCTTGGTGGCAAGCTTCTCCAACATCAACACCGAGGTCATCGTCTTCTCGATTGCAGTCTTGGCCGTCGTGGCGCTTGTCCTGCGCGCCGACCTGGCGCAGCTCGACGTCATCACGCTGGGAAAGGAGCAGGCGATCAACCTGGGCGTCGATTTTGACCGATGTGTACGCAGGCTGTTGCTGGGCGTGACGCTCTACATCGCCGTGGCCACCGCCATGGTTGGGCCCATATCGTTTTTGGGCCTCATCATCGCCAACCTGTCGCGCCAGCTGCTCAAGACCTACCGCCACACGCAGCTCGTCGCCGGTACTGTGCTGTTCGGCATGCTCGTACTCATGGCCGGGCAACTGCTGGTGGAGCATGTCTTCAACTACGTGATTCCCATCAGCGTGTTCATCACCATCGGTGGCGGCGTTTACTTCCTCTACCTGCTCCTCACCACCCGAAAGGCATAAGGGGGACCTATGCAGATCAAGAACATCACCAAACGTTACGGCGACAAAGCCGTGGTGGACGACGTGTCATTCGAGATTCCGCGCGGCAAGGTGACTTCGCTCATCGGCCCCAACGGCGCGGGCAAGTCCACGGTCATGGGCATGGTCTCGCGCCTTGTGCAACCAGACGCAGGCACGGTCGAGCTCGACGGGCGCAGCCTGCACGAGTGGAAGAGCAAGGAGCTCGCACGCCGCCTGGCCATCCTCACGCAAACCAACAACGTGCAGATGAAGCTTACCGTGCGCGAGCTTGTGAGCTTCGGGCGCTTCCCCTACTCGGGTAGCCACCTCACAGCCGAGGACGAGCAGAAGGTGGACGAGGCCATCGCCTACATGGAGCTGGGCGAATTCCAAGACCGTTTCATCGACGAGCTTTCGGGAGGTCAGCGCCAGCGCGCGTTCATCGCCATGGTCATTGCGCAGGACACCGAATACGTCCTGCTCGACGAACCGACAAACAACCTGGACATCTATCACGCCACACGGCTCATGAAGACCGTGCGCCGTCTGTGCGACGAGCTTGGCAAAACCGTCGTGCTCGTTCTGCACGAGATCAACTACGCGGCGTTTTATTCCGACGTCATCTGCGCCTTCGTGGATGGACATATAGCGGCCCTCGGAAGCGTGGAGGAGGTGATGAGGCCCGAGGTGCTCGCGGGCATCTACGGGGTGGATTTCAAGATCATGCAGATAGAAGGCAAGCCGTTGTCGATCTATTACTAGATATCCGGAAAGCGGCCGAACCGCACGCCATGCGCAATTCAACACGAGAAAGAGGTCAGACATGAGCAACGCAAGCAACCCCTCCCTGTCCCGCCGCTCCTTCATCGCCGCCACCGCCGGCCTTGGCCTGGCCGTGTTTGCGTCGAGCGCGCTTTGCGGCGCCCTGGCACAGGGCGCGCGCATCGCCCTCGCCGACGAGACGCCGCAAACCGTGACCATCACCTGCTTGAACGGCGCAAAAGAGGAGGTTGAGCTGGAGGTGCCCTTCGACCCGCAGCGCATCGCCATCCTCGACCTGGCAAGCCTCGACATCCTCGACAGCCTGGGCGTGGGCGACCGCGTGGTGGGCATGGCCTCCACGAGCATCGACTACCTCGCCTCCTACGCGGACAACGCCGACATCGTGCCCCTCGGCACCATCAAAGAGGCCGACCTCGAGGCCGTCATGGAGTGCGAGCCCGACGTCATCTTCATCGGCGGGCGGCTCTCCTCCATGTACGACGACCTGAGCCAGATCGCCCCCGTGGTGACACAGCGTAGCCGGCGACCGTCCGAAGAGGTAGCTACGACGCTCCGTACCCGGAGTG
>CAKUKJ010000376.1 GCA_934662525.1 uncultured Coriobacteriales bacterium
ATGTAGAAGTCGCCCTCCTCGATGGAGATGAGGTTCTCACTGTCCTCGCTGAGTGCGCCGTAGCTGTTCTGCAGGCAGTAGTTGAAGAAGAAGAAATCTTGACGATGGTAGGGCTCGTGAATCTGCGTGCCCTTGAATACGACGACCATCACGTCGTCTTCCGGGTCGCCCTGCCACTGCGAGACTTTCTCTACGCCGCCTCTTATCATGCATTTCCGGAAGTCCCAGTTGAGTTCCGTCCATTGCCGGGCGAGGCAGTCTAGGGCTTGTTCAAAAGCGATTTGTTTCATCGCGTTGTCCTTTGTTTGAAAATATAGCATGGCAAATTGTATGATAATCGCGGTTGATTTGTGTGTTCTTCCATGAGTCGCCTGTATGCGGCAAAGCATTGGCTGGCGCGTGCCCTCCATAGTGGAGCGATTCGTGGACGGGCTGTTCCTGGCAGGCGCCCAGCCGCCATATGCCTTCATCGTGGCGACCTACGGCACGACGCCCGGCGTAGTGGGCCCCTTTGTGAAGAAGGCCCTCAGAGGCAAGCTCGGTTGCGGCTTGCAGATGTTCAGCGTGAGGATGCCCGACACCTGGACCCCGATGTTCGACCTGAGCGACAAGGCCCATGTGGACGAGATCAACCAAGCGGCTGACCGTCAGCTGGAAGACGTGTGCCGCTCCATCGCCAACCGCGAGAACAGTCCCCGCATGAATCGCCAGGCACCGGGCTTCTTGATTCCCGTTGCGAACGCCTACTACGAGAGCATGCGCAAAACAAGCTGTTTCTCTGTGGAGGACAGCTGCGTGGGATGTGGGCTGTGCGCCAAGCGCTGCCCTGTGGGGGCAATCCAGATGAGCGGCGGCAAACCGACATGGATTGCCGCCAAATGCGAGAAGTGTCTGCGCTGCCTGCACTATTGTCCGAAGTTTGCCATTCAACACGGCCCCAGGACTCGGGCCCACGGACAGTACCATCACGGCTAGGGATGATTTGCGAACTCATCCCGTGCTGAGTTGATTTGATGCTACGTCTATTTCCTGCAACATGGGTCGTGGGCGAGGGCGTCCCAAGAGGGCATCATCGACTTGAGTCTGTAGTAGGATGGTGCGGCGGCCCGGTTTGCGTCGAGGGCAAGCGTGCGCTCGAGGGCGTCTGCCATGAAGCACATCTCATGCACGGCATGCTGGCAATGGTCGGTCACACAGAGCCTGCCGAGGAACGTCTTGAACACCACGGCATAGAACGCCGACATGAAGGCGCGCTTCGGTCCGCCGACAAAGTACTCCTCGTCGCCCCCCGGCCTGATGGGGATGGCCCGCTCATGGAAGACTCGCCCAAGCTCTGCGCATGCGTCGAGGTAGAGCGTGCGGTCGGCTTTCGTCGAACGCGTCAGGTCGCAGCCCCGTGCATACGCGAGGTAGGCCATGGGGAGGATGCATGCGGCGTGCCATTTGAGCCAGCCGTCCATCTGGTCTTCTGGGGCGATTTCCACCTGTGTGCCGTCAAACGCATGCGAAAGCGTTTGGGCGAATCCATCGGACAGCGGCAGACCCGGCCTGCCTACGGTCAGCTTGTGCTTGAGATGCGCCGCCACGACCCGTCCGTTCTCGCGCTTGCCTCCGCACGAGAAGAACCCGAACGCGCATTCCTTGGGGGCCGCCGACGCCTCGGCGAACCGCCGCTCAATCCCTGCGGCGTCGGGCTGGTTGCCCACGAACACGAATCGCCCCGATACGTTTGCCGCAAGCAAGGGAAGCACTTGCTCGACCTGCGATGACTGCACAACGACGAACACGATGTCGAACGCGTCGTCTGCGGCAAGCGAGCGCATCACCTGCGGGCGGTCGAGCGTCTCTTTGCGTTGCACGCTGTGGCGGATGCGCAGGCCGTGCGCCCCAAGCTCGCCGGCCCACGTGCCGCGCGCCAGAAGCGTCACCTCGAGCGAGGGATTGGCCATGAGGCAATGTGTCAGCTCGCAGCCCAAAACGCCGGCGCCGTATACTAAAACGCGCATGCTAGCTCCTTGCAATCCGGAAGAAGTGGAAGTCGCAGCAGTCCCCGCCGTAGCCGAGGGTCTTCGTGCGTGCAAAGCCCATTTTTGAGAGTCCGCCGTAGTTCACGTCGTCGACGTCGCAGAACATCGGGCACAGCTCGGGGCAGCCGTTCTCCACGCAGGCATCGTGCCAAAGGCATTTCGTGATGGAGGCGTCAAAGAAGTCGCGGCCGTGCGCCTGGGTGCTCACCCACAGGTCGCTCGTGCGCATAACATGCAGGAACACGCGCTTGTAGATGCCGAAGAACCCCGGAATGGCCTCCATCCCCGCCGTGGAGGCGTGCTTTTCGGCTGCAACGACGTCCATCATGTACGAGCGCATAAGCGTCTCTGCTCGGTCGTGGGGGAGCGGGCTTTCCATAAGCGCCTTATAGAGAGCGACGCGGGGGAGGATGGTCTGCGCAAGCTCCTTCATCTGAGTTGCCGACTTGCCGCGCGTGTTGGCAATAAGCTGTTCGAGCAGCTCCGACTGACGGGCGAACAGCTCTGCGGCATTTGCGCTTTCAAGGCGGCCCTCCAGAAACTTCTCGATGTCCCTCTGCTGTTTGATGCCCATGGCGCACCTCTTTGACGCAACCTCCGATATCTGCGAGGAAGTATAGCATGGCAAACTAGCATGTTTACAATCTGCAACTAAGTTCAGACATGGCGGTGAAAATTTGGACTATCACTCCAAATTTTCCCCCACTCTCTATAATCGCCTTCGTCCAGAACGTCCAGGCGATTCCCGTCTGGGCGATTTAGCCGATGACGGGCAAATGGAGGGGGACTGTGCTGCTATCGCTTGCGCCCATGGAGGGCGTCACGGGGCACGTGTTTCGCCGTGTGCATGCCGCGTGCTTCGGCAAGCTCGACCGTTACTACACGCCGTTCATCGCCCCGCCGCGCGTGGGCTCGGCGTTTGGCAAACGGGCTTGCGAGGAGCTTGACCCTGTGGCCGACTCAGGCCTCGACGTCGTCCCCCAGCTGCTCACGAGGGACGCCGACGAGTTCGTGT
>CAKUKJ010000377.1 GCA_934662525.1 uncultured Coriobacteriales bacterium
TACCAGGATGAAGCCCAGCCGCGAGGCGAACTTCTCGCGCTCGGGGGCGGTCGTACCGTCTTGCATGGTTGCTCTCCTTTTTGCCGGTTCGCCTGCAAATGGCCGGCGCTAGATTCGCCACCCGCTCACAAACGCATAGGTTCGTTTTCACACAACGGCATAGAATAGCAGTCTTTTGGGCAAGACTGCGACGGAGCGGGGCATTAAAGGGGACTTGCAGGTATCGGGGAGGTCGGAAAAGTATTGCGGTATACTTCCTCGTATGCGCCGGACAGACAAGGCAGGCAGAGTTTGATGGAAGAGCATTTCGCGGACAAATCATCGTTTGTCGTTCATAATGTCGAGCCAATTTGGTCGCCTGACGCGCGTGTGCTGGTGCTGGGCACGATGCCAAGCCCCGCCTCCCGTGCTGCGGGCATTCCGTATGCGCATCCCCAAAACCGCTTCTGGCCCGTGCTTGCGGCGCTGTTCGACGAGGAGGACCCCAAGGAGCCTGCAGCCCGGCGCGCCCTTGCGGGCCGTCACCATGTTGCCCTGTTCGACGTGCTCAAGAGTTGTGACATCGACGGGGCCTCGGACGCCTCCATCCGCAACGCCGTGCCGCAAGATATCCCTGCTTTCATCAAGGGCACCCAAATCTCCCACGTCGCCCTTACCGGGGGCACGGCGCTGCGCTACTACAAGCGCTTTCTTTCCGATGAGGTCGGTCTTCCGTACCAGGGCTTCCCCTCCACGAGCCCGGCCAATGCGCGATGGAGGCTGCCAGACCTCGTCGAGGCATATGCGCCCATCAAACATTGGGCGGAACCAGAAGAGGGGTAGCGGGCCCTCTGCGACCCTTTCCCTGCGAATCCTCCTTCGTAGGCTACCGGTGAGGGTCTTATAGTTTCAGCGCCCCCTTTGGGCATGCCTTTACACATTCGAGACAGAGAATGCACTCGGTGGCGTTGCGGCGAGAGCGGGAGTCGTCGAGGACATCGACGTCCATAGGGCAGGCACGCAAGCAGGCGCCGCATTCAACACACTTTGCATGGTCGCAGGTGACATGCATGAGGCTGATGTGTGCGGCGGGCTTCATAAGGACGCCGACAGGGCAGACGTACTTGCAGAACGCCCGGTTGTCGTGCAATGCGGCAGCAAGGGCAATGCCCACCGCGTAATACGCCGCGTTTCCCACGATGAAGGCGACGAACATGACATGCTCGTCTATAAGGCCGAACGCCAGGCCAGCAGCAACTACCACCAGGGACGCCACGCATACGACATAGCGAACAGCCCCGAGCTTAGACTTCCGACCTGGGCTCTTCTTCCAGGGGAGAAGCTCCAAGAAGGCGGCCGTCCAGCAGGCGTAGCCGCACCAACCGCGCCCAAACAGCACAGGGCCCGCAATCTTGGCGATGAGGTAGTGAATCGTCGCCCCTTCGAGCACGCCGAGGAGCAGGTAGTACCAGAACCCCTCGATCTGCATGTTCTCGCCCTGTATAAAGCCCAGGTAGACGAGCATGTACAGGCCGACGGCAAACATGACGAACCGTCGGGCGTGCTTCCAACCTCGTGTGAACAGCGCAAGCCCCACTCCCAGGCACGTGCCGATGTAGGTGAAGTTGAACAGGTAAAAAGCGTTGCCGAGCCCCAACCACAGCCCGACGGCCACCGTTTCGAACGCAAGCCATATGACAAGCGCCGGCAGATAGCGCTTCCGGCCGCCATGCCCGCCATTGCCTCCTCGATCGTCCCTGCTCATCTTGGCCCCCTTGCACAACCTGATACATCGAGAAGCTTGGCGACACGAAGGGTCATCGCCGCCATTGCGCATGATAGCCGCGTCGCCGTCATTCAACCAGGCAAAGGCACTGCGCCTGTCTATCCATTCACAGACCGCACTCATCGAGGTCCCATGTTTCCATCCCGCATAAATTGCCAGCCGAGACATGTGCGCGGCCTGAGATGATGCTATCGTTTGGCTCACTGTCTTTTTTGGAATGGAGATGTGCATGGCAGAAGAGAGGCAGCGGGACGAACAAGCCGAAGAGGCCCCGCTCGCAGGACAAAACGAGGCATCTAGCAACACCAAGTCGCTCGGCGTCTTCTCGTTCGAGGGCGACATGCCGCTGTCTCAGGCGGTTCCCCTGGGCCTGCAGCATGTGCTTGCCATGTTCGTGGGCAACCTGACGCCGCTGCTCATTGTGACGGGCGCATGCGGCCTGGCGGGCGGCGATTTTGCGGATATCCAGCTTGCCTTGCTGCAAAACGCCATGCTCGTCGCCGGCATCGTGACGCTCGTGCAGCTCTTTGGCATCGGCCCCGTGGGCGGCAGGGTGCCGATCATCATGGGCACTTCCTCGGGTTTCATCGGCGTGTTCAACTCCGTGGCGTCCTCCATGGGCGGCGGCCTCATCGCCTATGGGGCCATCATGGGTGCATCGATCATCGGCGGCCTGTTCGAGACCGTCTTGGGTTTCTTCTTGAAGCCGCTGCGTAGGTTCTTCCCCTCCGTCGTCACAGGCACCGTCGTGCTCTCCATCGGCCTGAGCCTTATCAGCGTCGGCGTCAACTCGTTCGGCGGCGGCAGCAGCGCGGCCGACTTCGGGTCGTTCGAGAACTTTTGCCTGGCTCTCATCGTGCTGGCCGTCATCCTGTGGGTGAAGCACGCCACGACGGGCTTCCTCAGCGCCTCGTCCATCTTGGTCGGCATCATCGTGGGCTACATTGTTGCGGCCATCATGGGGTTGGTCCTGCCAACGACCATCGTCAACGCCGACGGCGTCGAGGTCACCAAGGCATGGGTCCTGAACTGGGACAAGGTGGCTGAGGCATCGTGGTTTGCCATCCCGAGCCTCATGCCCGTCGCCCCCGTTTTCGACGTGCGTGCCATCGCGCCGGTTCTCGTGATGTTCGTCGTCACGGCCGTGGAGACCGTGGGCGACATCTCCGGCGTCACGCAGGGCGGCATGAACCGCGAGGCCACCGACAAGGAGCTTTCCGGCGGCGTCATGTGCGATGGCCTCGGCTCGACGTTTGCCGCATGCTTCGGAG
>CAKUKJ010000378.1 GCA_934662525.1 uncultured Coriobacteriales bacterium
CACGGCGTCGCCGCCCAGCTCCTTGATGCGCGCGGCCAGGGCGCGCACGCGCTCGGCCTCCTCGTAGCGCGCCCCGTCGAGCGAGCCGCCCGCGCCGGGGTCTCCCGCGCCGTGGCCCGGGATGACGTACAGCCTCACTCCCATGCTAGACCTCCACCTCCTCGGGCGGGGCCGCCTTCACGTGCTCGTAGCCGAGAAGCGCCCACACCCTGTCCTCTATCTTCTGGCAGCAGATGCCCGCGCCGACCTCCTCGTCGTAGTCGGCGGGGTTCACGCAGGCGCTCGACTCCACGAGCACGTAGCCGCACGGCATGCGCATGGCGACGACCGTGCACGTGCCGAACAGCGTCTGCACGCGGTACTCGGAGGCCTGCATGACCTCCTCGACCTCCTCGGGGGAGACTCTGACGCCCGCCGTCACTCGCCCTCCTTCTCCTCTGCCTTGCTGGACTTGAACAGCCCCATGAGGCGCGTCCCCGCAAGCTCGGGGTTGAGCGCGGATATGTTCTCCAAGATGGAGGCCGTCTCGTTCAGCACGATGTACACGCACGCGGGCACGAACAGCGGCGCGGTGAACCCCAGGTCGAGGTGCGCCGTGCCCACCTCAAGCATGTAGGCGAGCGCCATCACGGCCACCTCCCCGGCCTTGTGCCACAGCCCCTCGCGCATGACGGAGCTGCACAGCTCGTGGAGCTTCGCGCCCTTGGCGGTGCCCGTCACCCAGTCGCACACGATGAAGGCCAGGGAGAGCGCCCCGGCCCACGCCATGGCCTCGGTGAAGGGGAGCCACCCGCCCACTACTCGGCCCCCAGGATCTTCTCGACCTCGGCGCGCCAGCGCTCGGGCACCCTCTCAAGCTCCCACTTGCCCTCGCGCACGAGGGTCGCGTAGATCTTCGCCATTCCTATGCCTCCTTCTCGCCCATCGCCGCGCCCAGCTCGGCCACGGCCAGCATGATGTCGTCCAGGGTCGCCGACGCCCCCTCAAGCCCCTCGGCGCTGCCTGCGGCCAGCACGCCCAGCTCCGCGACGGCCTGGGCTGCGTCCGCGCCCGCCTGCTCGCACTCGGCCAGGCGCTCGGGCACCGTCATGGACGCGCGGCGGCCCTCCTCCCAGAGCTCGTCGAAGTGCAGCTCGCAGAAGGCCGCGTCGTAGCGGCCCACCAGGTGCACCTCCTCGGCGCGCCACATCGCCTGCGCGCCGCCGCCCTCAAGCGGCTCCTCGTAGGCCTCTATGCCGCGCCTGAGGTAGACGTCGGCGAGGCCGTCGGGGCGCTGCACGACCTCAAGCGCGCCCGGCTCAACCATCGACTGCACTTGCAGCCTCCTCTCTACGGGGCCCCGGCGGGGCCTTCGGCAAGCATCTTGGCCGCGCGGTAACGCCGGGCCTGCGCCGAGGCCACCCGCCCGGCTGCGGCGGCAAGCTCGTGGGCGCGCTCCCGGCGCGCGAACAGGAACGAGTCCGAGTGTTTGACGTAGCCCCAGTACGACGTGACCCGCGCCGCGAGCCGCACGCTGCGCGGCCTCTTGGAGAAGCGCCGGTAGGCCCTGCGCAGCCGCAGGAACGTGCCCGCGCGCACGGCGGTGCGCCCCGGGCGGCCCACGAACCCGCTGAGGTCTATGGGCTCGCCCTCCCCCGTCCGGCACACCTTCCAGGGCTTCAGCTCAAGCCCCAGCGAGCCGCGCATGAACGCCTCAAGCGCCCGCATCGCCCGCGCCACGCCCGCCTTGGAGCCACCCATGAGCACCACGTCGTCGAGGTGCCACACCTGGTGCCGCGCGTCGGGCACCCAGCGCCCGCGCCTGCGGCGGCCCAAGCCCTCGACGAAGTGATAGGCGTCCGAAAGCAGCAGCGTCGCCATGAACAGCGACGCGTGCCCGCCCAGGTTCAGGCCCACGGGGCCGTAGCTGTCGAGCAGCGCGTCGACGACGTGGCGCAGGTCGGCGCTGCCCACGTGCCTTGCGAACCACGCGCGTACCACGTCGTGCCGCACGCTGGGGTAGCACTTGCGAACGTCGCTCTTCGCCCACCACCGGCAGTCGCCCCCGTCGAGCCAGCGCCTCACGGCCCGCGCCGCGTAGGCCTGCCCGCGCCCCCTGACGCCCGCGCACTGGTAGCGCCCCACGCGCGCCTCGAAAAGCGGGCGGGCGCACATGATGAGCACCTGCCCGGCGAGCTGCTGCTTCACGGACTCCACGCCGATGCGGCGCGCCTTGCCGCCCTCGACGCGCTCGCTGTAGCGGATGGGGCGGAACCGCAGGCGGCGGCCCCTTATCTCCCCGTACACCTCGCGCACGAGCGCCTCCCGGCTCCCGTGCTCCTTCGGCACGCGCCAGGCGTTCTTGCGCCCCGCCCGCGTGCCCTCCCACTCCTCAAGGGCGCGCATGACCGTCGCCTCGTCCACTTCGAGGCCCCTGCAATACGTCTTCATGGAACCACAACCTTTCGTCGGCTTTCTGGTTGCCCTGCCGGGCTGTCGCGCCGCAGCGCTACCGGCCCGGGGTCGAATAGGGCGATTTCGCTCGTTGCGAGCGGGCATGCCGGCTCCCGCCCCTTCGGGCGGGGCCGGTGGACTGGCCCCAGGTGGTGCGCGTTTGCCGACCAGATAGGCGGCCCGCAATGTTCCAGTTCAACCTGCCGAGCCTGTCGTTGCCGTTCACGCAGAACAGACCGGCGTTCGCCCCGTTCCTGAGGTTGCCGAGGCAAGGAGCACAAAGCGGGCCAGGGGCCAGAACCCCCAAAGCTCAAAACCCAAAACCAAAAACTCAAAACCCTTCACGAGGGGGCGCGCCCCCTCTCGCCTTGCGGCGATTCACCCCCCGTCGTCGGCTACGCCGCCGACCGACGGATGCCAGAAAGGCGGCCCGCAATGTACCAGTACAACCCGCCGAGCCAGTCGTGGCCGACCACGCAGAACAGACCGGCGCTCGCCCCGCCCCCGAGGTGGCCGAGGCCCAGGAACTCGCGGTAGCCCTCGGACGTGGCCACGTTCTGGTACGTGGCGTCGCCGGTGC
>CAKUKJ010000379.1 GCA_934662525.1 uncultured Coriobacteriales bacterium
GTCGACGAGTACCTGAAGTCCAACGGCGATTCCTTCGAGGGCAAGAACGTCGTCGTGCACGGCTCCGGCAACGTTGCCATCTACGCCGTCCAGAAGGTCGCCCAGCTCGGCGGCAAGGTTCTGGCCTGCTCCGACACCAAGGGCTGGGTCGAGGACCCCGAGGGCATCGATTACCAGGTGCTCGAGCATGTTTACAACAAGAAGCGCTCCGGCCACGACAAGGGCGTGTCCCTGGCCATGTATGTCGACGAGCGCCCGAACGCAACCTGGCACGAGGGCGACGGCCGCGGCGTGTGGCAGCTCCCCTGCGACATCGCGCTGCCCTGCGCCCGCGAGAACACGCTGCACCTCGAGGACGCCAAGGCGCTCGTCGCCAACGGCTGCAAGATCGTGGGCGAGGGCGCCAACATGCCCACCACGCTCGACGCCACCCAGTACTTCCAGGCCAACGGCGTGGCCTTCTTCCCCGGCAAGGCTGCCAACGCCGGCGGCGTGGCCACCTCCGGCCTCGAGATGTCGCAGAACTCCGAGCGCCTGTCCTGGACGTTCGAGGAGGTCGACGCCAAGCTTGAGGGCATCATGCGCGGCATCTACCACACCTGCGACGACGCGGCCCGCGAGTACGGCCACGAGGGCGACTTTGTCATGGGCGCCAACATCGCCGGCTTCGTGAAGGTCGCCGACGCCATGCTCGCCCAGGGCGTGTGCTAGTCCCGGTCTCCCGTAGCTTTCAAAGCCTCCTCTAAGGCATGGCGGCCCCTGCGCCTGGCGGCGTGGGGGCCGTTTTCGGTTTCGGACCCTCCATACGGACCATGGGGCTGCGGCGGTGGGGCAAGCAGGACAAACAGGTTTCTCTCAGCAATCTGCTGGATTTATGGGTGCCCGCGCCTTTTGGGGCAGGGGAGAGGCTGGGGGCCGGCCGCGGGGTACGCTATTGCGACGGGCAAGGAAACGCGAGCATGAGGGGCGGCGACGATAGTGCATTGGGAAGACGACGGGTTGTGCGAGGAGTTCTTCTCCTTTGCCCACGACGTCATCGACGCGGGGCGCCTGCGTCTTGAGGCCCGCTTCGTGCAGCACGGCAGCACCTCCACCCTCATGCATTCCCTGGCCGTTGCCGCCTACGCCGAGGCCATGGCGCGTGCCTTGGGGTGCACCGCCCATCTCAACGAGGTCCGCCGCGCGGCCCTGCTGCACGACTATTACCTCTACGACTGGCACAAGGCCGGCCCCCAGTCGGCGGGACACGCCACGCTCCATGCGGGCCGAGCCCTCAAAAACGCCCTGGAAGACTACCCCGACCTTACCGTGCGAGAGCGCGACGCCATCAAGTGCCACATGTTCCCGATAAACCCGGTTCCCCCGCGTTATGGCGTCGGCTGGTTCGTGACCTGCGCCGACAAGCTCTGTGCCGCGCGCGAGACCGCCGCCTGCAGGGGTGTCGCCTACCCCGACCTTCGCGCGCTGGCCATGCGCTACATGCCCGACGTCGAGCTCGGTGTGACGCAGACCCCTGCCGCAGAGCTGCTCGGGGCGCGCCGCGCGGCCCGAATCGCCCGAGAGGGAGCGCTCTAGCATGGGCATGACCGACGTGCTTGGGGTGGATTTCGCCTTCGTCTACACGCTTGCCCGCTATGTGGCGTCGTTTTTCGTCTACTCGTTTTCGGGGTGGCTCTTTGAGGTCGTCATCTCGCTGTTCCAGCACCATCGCTTTGTGAACAGGGGCTTCTCGTTCGGCCCGGTGTGCCCCATCTATGGCGCGGGCGCTCTTCTGGCGATTCTCCTCCTGTCGCGCCTGGGCAGTCCGCTCATCCAGTTCGTCGTGGGTTTTTTCGCCGCCGGAGTGCTCGAGTTCGGCACCTCATGGGTGATGGAGAGACTTTTCCATGCGCGCTGGTGGGACTACTCAAACATCCCGCTCAACCTCAACGGCCGCATCTGCGTGCCGGGACTTCTGCTGTTCAGCAGCCTTATGCTGGGCGTGAACCTGCTTGCCCAACCGGCGCTCGATGGCGTGTTCTCCCTGGTGCCCGCCCAGGCGCTCGTCATGGTTGCCATGGCGGCGTCCCTTGCGTTCGCGGTGGATCTCACGGCGAGCGTCATCCATATGCAGGGCATGCTCGAAAAGCTGCGCGGCGTGCAGACGACGCTGTCCGGCCTGCCGGCTCGGGCACGGGAGGCCATGCGCACGGTGCTTCCCGACATGTCCGGCATCGCCGGCCTCAAAGACGACGTGCTCGACGGCATTCGCCAGCTTGTGGACCCCGCCAAGCTCGAAGACGCCCAATCCAAGCTGCGCGACGCGGTGCATGCCCATTGGTCGAGCTACGAGCGCAAGACCATGCGCGACCCGCGTTTTCGCCT
This sequence comes from uncultured Coriobacteriales bacterium, assembly GCA_934662525.1. Lineage (GTDB taxonomy): Bacteria > Actinomycetota > Coriobacteriia > Coriobacteriales > UMGS124 > UMGS124. The sequence continues at coordinate 2,365 of CAKUKJ010000379.1, forward strand.
CACCCAGTACAGCGAGGCGTTTGAGTGGCTGCGAAACGCCGTACCCAACGCGGCGAAGCTTGCCGCAAGGGGAGAGAACGCTGCCCGCGGCGGTTCTCCCGAGAAGTCCGACGCGGATGGCCCGGACAAGGACGCGCGGGGCGAATAGGCCTTTGGACGGGCCGTTTTGTTTCGCGCGGTCTAAAGGGCGGATATAAGTACGCTACACTAGACCACAGTTCGGGCTCGGCTTCATTCATTCCGATGCGATGCGCGCATGCGGTCGCGCGACAAAGGAGGGCTCCATGGGCAGGTCGGCAGGCGGCGGTGGAGGCGGGGGCGGCAGCTTCGGCGGAGGCTTCTCCGGCGGAGGCATCTCCTCGGGCGGCTTCTCCGGAGGCCATCATAGCGGCGGTCGCAGCGCCGGCCCAGACTTTGGGGGAGGCCCCGGTTTTGGCGGAGGCCCCGGCCCCGGGCACGGCGGCCCAGGCATGCCGCCCCCAGGCGGCCCGCATTTTGGGTTTGGCGGGTTCTTCCACGCTCCTTCCGTGGTTGTGGTGAACAATAACGGTGGCAACTCGGGCTCAGGCGGCGGCGACAGCGGCCCCAACGAGCCCGGCGGCGGCTGCGGGTGCGGCGCCATCATCGCCATCCTGGCCATCATCATAC